>NZ_JAQFUL010000008.1:0-104413 GCF_027716265.1 Bacillus cereus group sp. Bc031 | reverse complement strand
CCCAAACAACGATTTAGCCGTTCATAATGGGGAATTTCATTTCGTTGAAATTGGGGAAATTTGAATCGTTGTTGACAACATATTCTTTTCTAACGTAATATAAACAACTGCGTACAAAAGAACAAAAATCGGGATTAATAGTCCAACGATTCCAAACACCATATTTCTTTTTAAAGACATACCATCACCACTTAACAATCCAGTTTATAGCCAACGCCATAAATTGTCTTAATATATTCCCCGCTACTCCCTAACTTCTTCCGCAATCTTTGCACCATAATATCAACCGCTCTCGTATTTCCGATATACTCAAATCCCCATACTTTCTCAAGTAACTCATCTCTCATAAATACACGTTGCGGATTTGAAACAAACAACTGACATAAATTAAACTCTCTGTACGTTAACTGAACCTCTTGTCCACTCACATGCACTTTTCTTTCCTTAGGACAAATCGTTATCTCTCCCGCCCCGATTACTTCATGGCTTACCGTTACCTCTTTCTTCTTCACGCGGCGCGTCATATTCTTAACCCGAAGAATAAGCTCCGCATAATTAAACGGCTTCGTCACATAATCATCTGCACCAAGTTGCAAGCCAAGCAATTTATCATTCATCTGACTCTTCGCAGTTAACATGAGCACTGGAATATCCCGATCCTTCTCCCGGAACAAACGAAGTAACTCATACCCATCTGTATCTGGAAGCATAACATCCAAAATCAAAACATCCGGCCCTTCCTTCCATCTCTCTAAAGCTTCTCTCCCGTCAGCCGCCGTAAGCACTTCATATCCTTCCATCTCAAGCTGCATCCGAATCAAATTACGAATACTCGACTCATCATCCACTACAAGTATTTTCATTGTTCTCCTCCTTCCATCCTGTATTATAGTACAGTTTAGTATAGCAAAAATCTTATAAAAAAAGAGAGGGTATTGTCGAACATATGTTGAACGACAATACCCTCTCCTTCACTTATTAGTCTTACTTATCATACCCATTAGGTTTCTTCTGATGCCAATTCCAAGCATGCTCAATGATTGTCTTCACATTTACATACTGAGGATCCCAACCTAACTTCTCTTTCGCTTTCTGAGAAGAAGCAACTAAACGTGCTGGATCTCCCGCACGGCGCGGTGCTACTTCAGCTGGAATTTCATGATTTGTAACTTCACGAACTGCATCAACGATTTCTTTTACACTGAAACCATTACCATTTCCTAAGTTATAGAAATCACTTTCTCCGCCGTTCTGCAAGTCTTTAAGACCTAAGAAGTGAGCCGCTACTAAATCTTCAACATGAATATAATCACGGATACAAGTACCGTCTGGTGTATGATAATCATCACCAAACATCATAATTTTCTCACGTTGACCTAACGCCACTTGCAATACAAGAGGAATTAAATGCGTCTCTGGACGGTGATCTTCCCCAATAATACCATTTGGAGTTGCACCAGCCACATTAAAGTACCTGAAAATCTTATAACGTAAATTAGAAGCTTGGCTATACCAATGAAGCATCTTCTCGATTGCTAACTTCGTCTCTCCATACGTATTCGTTGGATTTGTCATCGTTTCCTCAGTAATAAGGTCTACATCTACCTCACCATACGTCGCCGCAGTAGAAGAGAAAATAAACTTATCTACCTTAAACTCATCCATTACCTCTAATAAGCAAAGTGCACCATACACGTTATTATTATAATATTGCAGAGGCTTCTCCATACTAACTCCAACTAAAGAATCAGCCGCGAAATGCATAACCGCCTCAATATTTTCTTGTGTAAACACATCTCTTAAAAATGCTTTATCACGAAGGTCGCCATTATAAAACTTTGCACCTTCCGTAATTGCATCTTCATGACCCGTTTGTAAGTTATCTACTACTACTACAGATAAACCTTCGTCTACTAATTTTTTCACAGCGTGAGAACCGATGTATCCAGCTCCGCCGCAAATTAGGATTGAACTCATTGTCTTCCTCCTACTATATATTAGGATTTCTTATTCACTCTCTTATTATAAAAGGTATACGATTGCTCGTATACCTTTTGTGTACCTTTACTTAGCAACGAAATAATCCGTTACATATTGTGCCCAAACTTCGTGGCCTTTAGCACTTGGGAAACCAAACTCTTCTGTTAAGTACGGCAGGATAGCCTTCGTTGATGCATCAGGCCATGCTCCCCAATGATCCACATATGTATAACCATTTTGTGTCGCAAATTGCTTTAACGCCTCAATTGCTTTTGGATAATTCTTCGCACCATACACTGGGTTTGGTGGTTGAATCATAATTGTAGCACCCTTTGCGCTAGTAGAAAGTGCTTGTACAAACTTCTGTGTACTCGCAACAGAGTTTCCATTACCAGTTTTACCATTGTCAGTAATAAACGGTGGCTCAAATAAGATCACATCTGGCTTTTCTTTCGCAATCTCTTTATCACGTTTATTCGCAATCAACTCGTCTGTACTTTCACCCTTATATTCTTTTACCGTCACATTCCATAAACCTTTACCATAAGAAGCATCTAGGTTAGCCGTTAACTTAGCTGCCCAAGCATCTTTTGCAGATGAAGAAGCTTCATCACCAACAATAACAAGGTTTACTGCCTTTTTATCCTCAGCGGCTTTCTTTAACTTCTCTTTCACTTCATCTGGTAAATTCTTCGCATATGCTTCATTAAAAGATGCTTTCGCATCTTGTTTCTTCTCTGATTTCTTCGTTCCACTATCTTTAACTTCAGACTTCGTTTTCGTTACTTCACTCGTCTGTCCTGTTGCATTCGCAACCTTCTTATTCCAGTATAATTTACCGCTCACAACCGAAGCGACAAACAATACAAAAATAACTAGGACAAGTACTGCTTTCTTATTCATCGATTCACCTCATCTATTATTCTCACAACATATAATACTAATATAAATTCACGCAAAAATAAACCCAACTCCTACCAAAGGAGTTGGGTTATTACATATTACTTAGTCACTTCAAGATGCGCTCTTAACTTATTCGTAATATCTTGTTTCGCTGCATCTGGAACATAGTAATACCAAATACCATCAGCGGCTTTGTGGCCGTCACCTGGGATTTGGATTTCTTCACTATTCTCCATGCAGTCTTTATAGTTCTTTTGAATCTCAAACATTTGATCCTGAGTTAAACTTGTTTTAACGTTTTTCTCAATCGCTTTTAACACATCACCGTAACTAGCTAGAGAAGATACACTTGCACCTTTTTTAATTACAGCTTGGATGACTTGGCGTTGGCGCATTTGACGACCAAAGTCACCGCGTGGGTCTTCGTAACGCATACGAGTATATTTTAATGCTGTTTCACCATTTAAATGGATATTACCTTTAGCAAAATGTTGATCTCTCGATGTAAACTCCAAATCGTTATTTACATCAACACCTCCAACAGCATCTACAATATCTTTGAACCCAGCCATGTTTACCTCAATATAATGATCAACTGGTACATTAAGAAAATTCTCTACTGTTTTTACAGACATATCAACGCCACCAAAAGCGTACGCATGATTGATCTTGTCCTTTTTATCCTTACCAATAATCTCTGTATAAGTATCACGAGGAATACTTGTTATCTTCATTGATTTTGTTTTCGGATTCAATGTAAATAACATTAAAGAATCCGATCTAGAAGTTTCACTTTCTCGTTGATCAGTTCCCATTAGTAAAATTGAAATTGGTTTCTGATCAGAAATATCTACCTGTTTATCACGTTTTTCAGATTTATTACGATCCAATGGTTTGTGTACTGCATCTAAAGTATTAGATACATTAGAGTAAACAGTATATGCATAGACACCGCCAGCAATAACAAGAACACCAATGATACCTAGAATCCAAAATAGAATCTTTTTCTTCATCGTTTTTCCTTCTTTCGGGTAACAATTTCAACATTATAAATTTCATTCCATATAATACTATACGGATATACACATAACTTGTAAATGACTTGTAAACTAAATGCTACTCTACTATTTCATTAATAGAAGGCATACATGTTTATATATCAAGAATTTAAAAATAAACTCTCATAATCATTTACTATTTTCTCCCATGAATATTCATGATTAATTCGATCTTTAGCTTTGTTACTTAAATTATCAATTTTATCTCCAGAATAAGCCTCTACTTCTTGAATTAAATTAGCTAAAGAGCCTTCTTCTTTAGAGAAATAAACCGCACCTTCTTCGCCAACTTCTTTATTGAATACTACATCCAAAAGCAGATTCAACTTCGTAGACGCTAACGCCTCTAATAATGATGGGTTTGTCCCACCCACTTCATGTCCATGGAAATAAGCAAATGCATCTTCACGAATTTTTCTTAACAAATCTTGGTCATATACAGTACCAACGAATTTAATGCGAGGATCTTTATTAAAATTCGTTTTTGTTAATAATTCTTGATAAAATTGGTTTTCTTCAACATTAGAAATAATAACAAAATCCTTTTTAGAATTGGATTTCATAAATTCACGAACCATTAACTCATAGTTATTCTCTCGAACAAAACGACCAACTACTAAATAATATTCACCCGCAGCTACATCATGTTTCTTATACCATTCAATTAATGTGCTGTCATCTTCATTTAAAGAAGAAGTTGTAACATCTGCACCATAAGCAATAAATGTTGTCTTTGGTTCATGCTTTTTATAATCCTCTTGAATATAAGACTCAATACCTTTAGAATCACATACCAGTAAATCAGCATGCTTGACCATTAGATTTTCAGATATTTTCCAATAAGCTCTAATAGCTGGACTCCATTTACTTCTTTTCCATTCGTGCCCATCTGGATTTACAAAAACTTGAACACCCATTTTTTCTAATTTCCTTTTATAGAAAGAGAAAAATGGACCAATACGACATGCGAGTATATATACAATACAGTTTTTAAGATTATTTTTTTTTATATAACTAATACACTCTCTTAAACTCAATATATCATATGCTACAGCTTTCGCACTCCCAATTTCAGGTGTCTTCACATTGAAGCATCTCGCCTTATTATGCTCAAATTCTTCATTGTTATCCGCTAAGCAAGACACATGATACTGAATATCCTTACTTTGCCTACGTTCTGTTAAATACTCTACAAATGTTTCAAATCCCCCATACTTAGCTGGGATTCCTTTCGATCCAATAATAAATACGTGTTTCATCTATTCTTCTCCCGCTCTTACCTCTTGATACAGGTTTATTATTTCTTTAGTATGTTGCTTCATTAAATGAGGAAAATCCAATTTCAATAAATTTCTATTTACATAATCTAATAATGAAGTGTCGTCAAGAATCATTGATAATTTATCAATAAAATCGTGCTTATTTACTTTATATATAAAGCCAGTTTCTCCATCTTGTACTAAGTCCTTGAAACCAACATATTCAGAAACCATAATTGGAACACCATACGATTGTGCTTCTAAACCAATAAACCCAAAAGTTTCTTTCCAAATACTAGGGATAATTAATAAATCAACTTCATTAAAAATATCTTTTAACTGACTATAAGTATAACGACCATAAAAAGTATAATATTTAGGATTATATGTGTCTGGATCATTTACAAAATCACCATAAACTCCTAGGTGCCAATTAGTATATCCCTTTTCCTTTAAAGAATCCAATTGATCTTTTAAAGAGTAAAATCCTTTATAGGTATCTATGGGTCCTAAATATCCTAATCTAACTACTTCATTTCCTCTTTGTTTAACATTACGCTCTTGACGATAGTCAGAAATATCTTGATGACTAATAGAGACTATCTTCCCATTTACCTCAAGATATTTTTCAAATTGCTCTTTTGCTATAGAGCTATTGAAATGGAAATAGTCTATCAATCTGAATATTGTTAAATAATAGTCGCGTAATTCTATATAATGCGTTGCTAAATTCACATCTACTTCTTCGATTTCTCGTTCTACACTAGTACCTATAGTATTATTTTTAGTCTGATTTTTTTTAATTTTTCTAAGCGATTTTACGATACTACTATCTTTTAAATAACGATATGGATACGATTGCATCACATGAACCATCGGAAGACTTAATGCATTCACATTACATTCTATACAGCTTTTCCCATCATCAAAATCATTACAAACGTTACCTTTTGAGTCCATCAAATTTACTTTTGGACAAAGACCAAAATAATCATGTGTAGTAAATACAATTTTTATATCTAATTTCTTTGCCGTTTCAAAAAATTCTTTGTGTATCCCCATCAAGGTATGTACATGAATTATCTCTGGTTTTAATTCTATTAAAAATTCCTCATATACCTTATGATCTATTTCCTTCATAAAATGTTCAGGTTGATTAATCCCATTTAATAAAGGAATCGGTAAAGGGTTAACTAATTCATATACCGATATACTTCCATATGGTTTATTTTTCTTAATAGCTGTCTTTTTCGAAAAGGTAAATTTTCCCGGATACAAAAGAAACACTTGATGCTCTTGTCCTTGTGAATGCATTAAATCTACTGAGTATTTCGTTAAGCCACCTGTGCGATAAGGTGGTAAACCCAGTGAAATATGCAATATTTTCAATTTGTTCCCTCCCCATTCTCTATTCGATTTTTTACAATCTTGACAGGGTTCCCCACAGCAACACTAAAAGGTGGAATATCTTTATTTACTAAAGTATTAGCACCTATCACAGAGCCCTCTCCCACTTTAACTCCATCTAAGAAAACTGCCCCGGATCCTATCCAGCAATCATCTCCAACGATTATACCCTTATTAGTAACGCCCTGTTCTTTAATAGGAATATCTAATCTATCAAAATTATGATTTTCTGAATGAAATCTCACATTTTGTCCCATAATAACATTCTTCCCAATTCTAATTCCACCTGCTGCTCCAAAAAAGCTAAAATCTCCAATACCACTATTATCTCCGATAGTCATACCTTTTCCAAGGTGCTTCAGACTCCCTGAGCATGCAATAATTGTATAAGAACCAATATTCACGTTATTACCAATCTTAAGTCCTTCTTTAGATAATCCATCTAAAGATACATAATTACCTAAAGTTACTCCATTCCCTAACTCAATTGCATTTTTATTTTTTAAAATTACCCTTCTCCCTATAAATAACACCTTTCCACACTTCTTTAAGCCAATACGTTTAAAAAAACCGCGCCATAAGCTTATTGTTCTAGAAGAAACAATACCTAGTATATTAATAGTTGTTATACTACTATCTAACTTATATTCTGTTTTCTTTAATTTACTTATGAGAAAATTTAAAAGTGAAATCATACGTAATTATAATCCTCTTATTTCTAATTTTTTAATATCAATATCCCAAAATAGAAACTAACATAAATTTTTACACAATAAAAAAATAAAAGAGATAAGTTATTCAAAACTTATCTCTTTTACTTAATAAACTGTTTAATTCAATTTTTTATAATGATGAATATTGCTTAGCAAAATACCCCTGATACTCACCGGATACAATTGCTTTCCACCATTCTTCATTATCTAAATACCACTGAATTGTTTGAGCAATTCCTGTTTCAAATGTGTAAGTTGGTTTCCAACCTAATTTCTCTAATTTTGTTGGATCAATTGCGTAGCGCTTATCATGACCTAGTCGATCTTGAACAAACTCAATTAGTTCTTCCGATTTGCCAAGTGTACTAATGATAGTTTTGACTACCTCTAAATTTGTACGCTCATTATGTCCACCAACATTATAAACATCTCCATTTGCACCCTCATGCATAACTAAATCAATTGCGGCACAATGATCAATAACGTGTAACCAGTCGCGAATATTTTTACCGTCCCCATATACAGGAACTTTTTCATCATTCAATACACGTGAAATTGTTAATGGAATTAATTTTTCTGGGAAATGGAATGGTCCATAGTTGTTTGAGCAACGTGTAATGTTAACTGGTAAACCAAATGTCTCATGATATGCTCGAACTAATAGGTCAGAAGAAGCCTTACTTGCACTATATGGGCTATTTGGTTGTAAAGGTGTATCTTCTGTGAAGAATGTAGTTGGATCAAAATCTAATTCACCGTATACTTCGTCTGTTGATACGTGAACGAATTTAGTAATACCATATGCCTTTACTGCATCTAATAACACTTGTGTCCCTAATACATTTGTGCTAATAAATACTTCAGGTTCAGTAATTGAACGATCAACATGGCTCTCTGCAGCAAAATGAACAACATAATCGAATTTTTCTTGTTCAAATAGTTGGTTTACCGCTTGACGGTCTACGATATCAACCTTAGCAAATGAATAGTTATCTTTATTCTCAATATCTTTATGCTTTGTTAAATCTCCAGCATATGTCAGTACATCTAAATTAATAATATGATATTGAGGATATTTATTTACCATATATTGAACAAAATTACCCCCAATAAAGCCTGCGCCACCTGTAACTAATACTTTCTTTTTTTCCAACTTATTTCACCTCTTGTTGTAATTGTTTAATATAATGTTTTGTCGCTTTTTTCCAATCTTGTAATGGCTCAAATCCATTATCAATTAATTTCTGCTTAGACATACGTGAATTTTTAGGACGTACTGCACGAGTAGGATATTCTTCTGTTGTAATACTATTTACTTTTACATCTTGTCCTGCAATCTCAAAAATTTCTTGTGCAAATTCAGCCCAACTGCAAAAACCTTCATTTGTAGCATGATATGTACCATATTTCTCTGTTACGACCATATCAACTAACAAACGAGCTAAGTCATATGTGTAAGTTGGTGATCCTATTTGATCGCCCACAACGTTCAGTTCGTTACGTGTTTCACCTAAACGAAGCATTGTTTTAATAAAGTTATTTCCATTAATACCGAATACCCATGAAATACGCACAATAAAGTTTTTATCTATTAGGCTTCTAACTACTTTTTCTCCCTCATACTTTGTTAAACCATAGTATCCAACCGGATTAGGTGTGTCATTTTCTACAAATGCATGAGTTCCTTCTCCATCGAATACATAATCCGTACTAATATAAACAAATTTAGCATTTAATTTTTTTGCTGCTGTAGCAAGGTATTTTGTACCTTCTACATTCACATTCCAACAAAGATACTTATCATCTTCAGATTTATCAACAGCCGTATATGCCGCACAATGAATAATTGCATCTGGTTTTACTTTATCTACAAATTCATAAACCGCAGCTTCGTTTGTAATATCTAAGTCTTCTATTCCAATACCTTGCATTTCTAGTCCTTGCTTCTCTCCACGTTTTACTACGTCATATCCAAGCTGACCATTATAACCGGTTACTAAAATTTTCATTTTTTTTACTCCCCGTATACAAAGTTAGTTTCTGCTTCTTTTAATGAAGGTGCTTTTTCATCTTTTTCAGATAACACTGGTTGAATTTCCATTGGCCAATCAACACCAATTTCAGCGTCGTTCCAAACAATGCCTCGATCACATTCCGGAGCATATAATTCATCAACTTTATACTGAACCTCAACATCGTCTGTTAATGTCATAAATCCATGTGCAAATCCTTTTGGAACTAATAACTGTTTTTTATTTTCTGCACTTAGCTCAATACCGAACCATTGACCGTATGTAGGACTTCCCTTACGAATATCGACCGCTACATCAAAAATTGATCCGCGTGTACAACGTACAAGCTTAGTTTGTGCTTTAGGATTTAACTGATAGTGTAAACCACGAAGTGTTCCTTTTGTTGCAGAAAAGGATTGATTGTCTTGTACAAATTGCAGATCAATTCCAGCTTCTTTCATTGCCTTATCGCTATAAGTTTCCATAAACCAACCACGATGATCTCCAAATACTTTTGGCTCAATTACTTTTACACCTAATAGATTCGTATCTAACACTTTCATTACATTCACTCCAAATTAGTATTTAATGCTACCGTTTGCTACTTTTAATAAATATTGACCATAACCATTTTTAGAGCACTGATCACCTGATTCAATTAAAGTTTCTTTATTAATCCAACCATTAATAAAGCCAATTTCTTCAAGTGCTGCAATTTTAATTCCTTGATGATCTTCAACTGTTTTTACAAAGTTTGTTGCATCCACAAGACTTTGATGTGTACCTGTATCTAACCATGTGTAACCACGGCCTAATAATTCAACTTCTAACTCACCATTATTTAAATATGCTTCATTTATAGATGTAATTTCTAATTCTCCACGTGCCGATGGTTTAACATTTTTCGCAATTTCAACTACGCGATTATCATAGAAATATAAACCAGTAATTGCGTAATTTGATTTCGGCTCTTTCGGTTTTTCTTCTACACTCAATACTTTCCCGTTCTCATCAAATTCAACTACACCAAAACGCTCTGGATCATGTACATGATAACCAAACACTGTAGCTCCACTTTCCTTCTGAGCTGCACGCTGTAACATTTTGCGCATTCCGCTACCATAATAAATGTTGTCCCCTAGTACCATCGCTACAGAATCATCACCAATAAATTCTTCACCAATAATAAATGCTTGTGCTAATCCATCTGGACTTGGTTGTACTTTATATTGAAGAGAAATACCAAATTGAGATCCATCTCCTAACAAAGATTCAAAACGTGGTGTATCCTCTGCTGTTGAAATAATTAAAATTTCACGAATTCCCGCTAACATCAGTGTAGATAGTGGGTAATAAATCATTGGTTTATCGTATATAGGTAACAATTGTTTACTTGTCACCATTGTTAATGGATATAATCTTGTTCCACTTCCACCTGCTAAAATAATGCCTTTCATGTTCACTTTCCTCTCTTAACCAATTTACTATTAATAACATTTACTAATTTACCAATCATTGAATCTCTAATTATCAGTAATCCAGCAAGATAAAATGCCCCACCAACAAGCAATTGTATTACCGTAATTAAAAGAGGTGAGCAACTCATAATATTACCGATTAAGATAACTAAAATATAAACTCCTATACTCAAAACGAAGTATCTACAAAATAATTTCATGAAATAACTCATAATAAAATATTCTCTAGCATAAAACATTAAAATTAGCGCTCCTATTACCTCTGCCACCAATAGGGCTACTACTGTGCCGATACCTCCATAAGAAGGTACTAGTATTAAGTTTACTATTAAACTTAATACAGCTCCGACAGTCACAGCTATAGAATATTTATTTGACTGATTGGTTGGGATTAATATTTGAAGTCCAAAGATATTTGCTAAACCTACAAATAGAATTACTGGGCTCATCAAAATAATTAATGTAGCTACTTCCGAATACCCTTCACCAAAAAACCAATTTACAAAATTAGGTGCTATCGACATCATTCCAAAAGTCATTGGCAGTGTTATCATTAATACAAATTGTAATGTATACTTTGTATACATCTTTATTTGAGATATATTTCCTTTAGAAAATTCTAATGCCATTCTAGGTAATAACACTGTCCCTAACGACGTTATTACACCTAAGGCTAATTTTATGATTTTATTAGCTTGATTATAATAACCCACTTCTGTTTCACCAGATATATTTCCAAGTACAACCTTATTAGCTAGTACATATACTTGAATCAATAATTGTGGTATGAACAAGGTAATTATCGGTAAAATATGAGGCTTTATATTTAAAAAAGTAATTTTCACATACCTAATCTCTTTTAATAATGGAATCCACATTATTAGTTGTCCTGCAAATAATGTTGTAGTATTAATTATTATATACAACGATAAATCATTATAATCTTTTACTAACGCAAAGACTAAAAATATTCCTAGTAATCTAATCAAAATATTTCTTATTGTAATTTTTTTTATTTGTTCTTTCCCAATAAAATACCATGAAATATCTATAGCAGCAGCTACTAAGCTAAAAATATGAATAAAAAATAGTTCCTTATAATCAGTAGTTACACTAATAAATAAAAAATACATAATACAAGTAAATAATGAAACTATTATTTGAATTATATAAATAGACCAGAATTCTTTTGATGTTTCTGTTATATTTTCTTTTGTTGCAACTTGCCTACTCCCATATAAGGGTATACTTAAAATAGCAAATACCAAAAAAAGTTGAACAACCGACATTACATATGCATCAATCCCAATTCCTTGTGGCTTTAAAACCCGTGAAACATATGGTGTCGTAATAAATGGTGTTATCATCAAAAGTAACTGGTACGTTACTGTGAACAAATAATTTGATACAAGTTTACCCATAAACTAATTACAACCCTTTTATAAGATTTTTCATCTTGTATTTTCGATGTTGTAACTCGCATTTAAGATACGCGAAAATTAAGCTTTTACGTTTATTCAAACATTCATATGTCAATTTTTTCCTGATTTTCTTGATTTCATTATCTGACTTTTCGAAGTGGTTCAATTCATTATAAAAATGAGGATACCTCTCCTTTATAATTTTCGTGGCATTTTTTCTTAAAATTTCCTTTTCTGCACCAAATGAAACTCCCCCGATATGAAAGACATATGATTTAGGGGTAACTATTAATTTATACCCCTGCTTTCGCGCACGTCCACACCAATCCGTTTCTTCTCCGTATCCTCTTGGAAAAGATTCTTCATCTAATAATCCGACTTTATTTAATATTTCTCTTTTAAAATACATACAGAATCCGACCAAGCATGGGACTTCTATATAATCTGGAATATTATCCATTAATGCCAATAATTCCACTACATTTTGGTAATCCATCCCTAAATTAAACCCCTCAAACTTAGTGGGTATGGAAGAAAACTGTCCATAATTACTAAATGGATTTACCGCAGCTATCCAATCGTCTTTATATGCTACTTGTTCTAATTTTTCCAACCATCCTAATGTTACAATTGTATCGCTGTTTAAAATCACTACATCATTTTTGGTATTTTTCAATCCAAAATTCACATTTTTAGTGAAACCCATATTCTCTTCTTGGTGATAAGTAATAATATTTTCACTAGCATAACTATCTAATGTCTCTTTTACCAATGAATCCGTGCTACAATCATTTAAAATATGCAATACATATTTATCTTTAGGAGTATTTTTTACAATACTTTCAATACATTGAATTGTTTCTTGTATTGAATTAAATACAGGTAAAAGTATATCTATTTTATTCATTTGAAACTCCTCGAAAAATTTATTTTTCAACTATCTCTAATAATTTTTCAATCTGTCTATTCCAACTAAAATTTTCTAAGCAAAACTCTCTTATTTCAGAGCCCTGACTAGTGATTGAATTATAGAACTTAACCACTTGTTCTAAGTCTATAGGATTCCCATTACTAGGTATATCAAGAACAAACTCCTTACCTAAATAGTATTTCTCATTCTCATCAACTATTATAGGTAGTCCTGCCAACATATACTCTTTTGCTTTTAGAGAATCCCCAGCCCCGCCTTTTTTAAATAACCCTAGGCTTGAAACTCCAATATCAGATTCCCCATAAATTTCTTCTAATTCATCACCGTTTTTATAGCCATAGAAATAGATAAATTCATTCAGTGATAAATCATTGGTTAAATTCTCTAGATTATTTCGTTCTGGCCCCTCCCCCACAAAATGTAGCTTTATAGTATATTCATTAAGTCCCTTATCTTTATATTCATTTAATCCTAGAATCAATCTGTCATATGCATGCCAAGAAACTAACGTAGATACAGCTAGAATATTTATTTCTTTTAAGTTTGATTTTTCCTTTTTAATTAGTGGCATCTGACTTTCACTAATACCATTTACTAATTTAATATTTTCGATACCAAACACCGTATCTTCAAAGTAATTAAATGTAACAATATGATCAATATACTGTGAAATCAACTTACTAAAACAAAATTGATCCAAATAGAAGTTAAGCTTATTCTTCACGCTTTGTGCATTACTTCTTTCTCCGTAATATGGAAAAGTTGGAATTTCGAGAATAACCTTTAAATTCGGGTTCTTTTTGATCCCTCGTAAAAAATTAAAATAAGAAAAACTCATCGGTGGAAGATGTCTGATATAACACAAATCATATTCTGAAAGAAAGCTAGAATTTAAAATATAATTATATATATCTTTATAATTCAAAAAATCTAATACTTTTTCTTGATTTAAATATAAACCATTTGCCCTAACATATAACAAATCGCATTTTCCTAAAAAATTGAGTGCTTCTTTTTGACCCATTACTTTCTTTTTTATGCCTACGAATTCTTTAGCATCTAAATCTACCAATGCTAAATACAGTACTTTTCTAATCGCTACTCAATCCCCTCATGAAACTTATGAATCCACAATTAAAGAGTCATTATTTATAGAGAACTCATTAATCTCCATAATTTTTAAACTATTATCTTCTAAAGCTATTAATTGGATCATAAATATTTTGTAATGATTTTATAAATCATATAGACTTTCGCTTACTGCCATAAAAAATTATATTATAATGCATAATAGTTTTTTATATTATATTCTTGCCATATCCCTTTGACGTCTATGATATTTTGATTAATATCGATTTCATCTTCTTTAAAAATTTCATGTGCCACAGCGTAAATAATTACATCTACATCATCATTATATTCCTTTAGCGCTTCAAATCCGTAATACTGCTTTAAGTCTTTGTTATCCACTATCGGATCAACAACAATGACCTCTGCACCACTTTTCTTCAAGGCTTCAACAATGGTAACAGTTTTACTATTACGAACATCTGGGCAATTCTCCTTAAACGTAATCCCTTTGACTAAAATTTTTGAAGTTGATAGGGCCTTCCCACTCTTATTTAACAATTCCATTGTTTTAACAACAATATGGCGCGGTACTTCTTCATTAATATAACGTGCTTCTTCTAATAATGTGAATTTATTCCCTCTACTACGTGTTTTATGAATTAAATATTGAGGATCTTCAGCAATGCAATGTCCACCAACTAATCCACTTGTAAAGCCTAATGCATTCCATTTTGTATTCATAGCTTTTACAACCGCATTCGTATCAATTTCTGGGTATAACATTGCAAACTGATTAATTAATGCTATATTCAAATCACGCTGCGAGTTTTCCAAAACTTTACAAGCCTCTGCTGCTTCTAATGTATCCACGGGATAAACTTTTTCAATAACACTTCTGTAAAATTCCCCTAACTTATACGTTGTTTCTTCATCATAGCCAGCGACAACTTTTGTAATATTCTTGATTGTATTTTTTTTATCCCCTGGATTGACACGCTCTGGAGAGTAGCCAACAGAAAAGTCTACTCCGCATTCTTTCCCACTATATTTCTCTAGAATTGGAATGCACTCTTCACGTGTGAAGAATGGATATACCGTACTTTCATATACAACTATAGCTCCTTGTTTCATATAAGGTGCTATCATTTCAGATGCTTTTTTAACATAAGATGCATCAATTGTTCCAGCTACTGTTGGTGTTGGTACAGTTACCAAAATAATATCTGCTTCTTGTATATCTTCAATTTTAGTTGTAAAGTCAATTCCTAATTGATTAACCCTTTTTCCAATTTCTTCAGTTCTATCAATGCCTAATTTATATTCTTCAACTTTTTCTTTATTCACATCAAATCCAATAATATGATGCTTCTCTGAAAAATATCCTGCTAAAGAAATACCTACATATCCTAACCCAATTACAGCTACCTTCATTTTCTATTCTCCTTAAGCCTTTTATTCTCTCCCATATTGTTAAAAATAAAATCTCGTATTCCCCATAAAGTGCTCTTTAATTTCGAAATTTTATTTCTTTCAAATAGAATGATAAAAAAGGTTTCTTTTATAAAAGCTTTTAACTCTAAAAAGCAATATTTTTTATCAAAGTCAATATAATCTTTGACCATCCTTAAGCGGTTTCTTGAAATGTAATATCTACGAATATAACTATGATTTGTTGGATATACTATCTGCTTTAAAAATTTTTTAGGCGTTATATTACCTAATTCATGTATTAGATAAATCTTATTTATTTGAACAATTTTATATCCATGTTTTCGAAGTCTCAAACAAAACTCGTGATCAACGTTATCAATAAAATAATCCTCCCTAAAAACACCTACTGACTCTATAACAGATAGTTTGAGAAAGTTTCCCGAAGTCATAACCGCTTTCTTGTACTCGAAATCCTCATCTTTATGCAACAAATCGAACTTTGTCTTATGATAAGGTGTAAAAAGTGCTACATCTGATTTCTTATCCTCAAATTCCCCAATATAATTTATATATTCTTTAAAACTATCTCCTTGAAATAAACTATCCTGATCCATTGTTAATAGCCAATCAGAATTATACTTTTTTGCCAATTTAATTCCTTGATTTAAAGCATGAGCAATTCCAAAGTTCCCATTTTGAAATATATATTGAATATTACAATCTGATTTTTGCTCTTCACAAAAAGAGATTAACGATTGGCTGGGCTTTTCAGAGTTATCTACTAAAAATAAATAATCAAGCTGTCCATAAAAAGTTTTTATATTTTCTACAAGGTTTTCGACATCTGGATTGTATAAAACCACTACCCCTGAATAAATCAATTCTTCACCTCTTTAATTCTTGCAAAAGATAAATAACAAGTAAAATAAATAAAAACTAACATAGCAACAACATAATGATCTCTAAATGGTTGTGTAGCGTACGAAACAATTAGCATTGTTACAAAAACAATTATATACATGACAAATTTTGTAACCCGCTTATTTATAGAAATTAAATCTAATATAATCAATGTATAAAAATTAACTATAGCAAAGAAATACACTAGACCGCCTTGCATCATAATAAACGATGAACTACTAATCCCTAAATGTTGATGAATTGACTGGTTATTTAAATCAATACTATTTAATCCTATACCGGAGGTTGCTGCATTATATACCTCAAATGCCAAGTAATTTAAATACGCTCTCTCATTATGATGATCGGGAATATCGTTAGATATAAAATCTTTTAATAAATTAAAAACATTATTTATTTCGTTTGCTATATTTTCATTTAAAATATACAAAATAAAAAATCCTAAAATTGAGAAACAGACCACCTGAAAAAATCGCCTAAAATGTTTCGCGCCTATCCCTACTCTTACTAATTGAATAAAGAAGAATAACAGTAAATATATAATTACTGTTACAAAAAACATTTTATTTTCATTTACAACAGAAAGCCCCATCATAGTTATCATTTCTACTAAAATTATAATTAGTCTTTTTACAGATTTTTTATCAAAGTAAAAATAAAGATTAAAGAGGAGCGTCGCAATCCATAAAAAATTTAAGATATTGCCCCCACTCATTCCAATAAAACCTGTCATATGATCTTCAATTAACGGATTAATTTTAAAAAATTGTACCATCATAAAACTTCCAGTAAGATACTGTACAACGATAATGCTAGAATTAAATAAAAAATAGATATTTAAAAACTTAGTAAACCGAAATGCTTCTGCGTGAAGTACTTCATATCCATAAACTGTTTTTAAATATATTGCATAAAAAATTATTGTTAATGGCATAAAAGTCATTAGCAAGTTATCTATTGCTACTGCCCCTATCCCAAATTTCATAATATTAATACAAACAATCAAGACTAAAAAATAGAAAGACAACACAATACTTAACTTTAATTTAAATTTAAACTTCAATAATCTCATGCACAGATAAATCATAATCAAGAAATCAATTCTATACCATTCTGGATAAAGAACCTTAAAATATCTCGCAAAAAAAGTCGTAATAATTAGCCCAACTATTATTAATGTGTCTATTTTTTTTAATTTGTTCATTTCAAACCTCTACATTTCTTTTTGAATCCTCTTACATATATTTTTCACTTTTTTATTAAAATACAAAAAGACCCTCACATTAATTGGGTACCACCAATGATTTTTTAAGAGCTTCTTCTTATTTTCAAAAATCAGTTGTGCTTTTTCATCTTTAAATGAAGTACTTCCGTAATGAAAGATGAATGTATCGTCTGCTAAAATATTTTTGTACCCTTTTCTAATTAAACGACAAGAAAAATCCATTTCTTCCCCATATCCCATTCCAAAAGAATCCTCATCAAAAAAACCAATCTCATTAATCATGCTTCTTTTAATGTACATCGCATGCCCCACAGCTGTAGGTATAGTTGGATAAGCCCTTTCCGAGACCCTCTCCACCAAATTTGCAAATCCTTCTATTGTATATCCTTTGGGCAGTTCGTTGTCTTGATTAAAATACGGAACTGAAGCAATCGTGCCATTATTAGTTAATGCCGTCACTGTACCAACTTTTTCATTAGAATAAGCGGCCTTATACATTTTATCAATCCAATTTTCTGTAACAACAGTATCCGAATTTAGGAGAATCACATCATTCTCCGATGCACTCATTCCTCTATTAACTGTTTTAACAAACCCTAAGTTTTCCTCATTATTTAAAAGCGTAACACGGCCATCATCAATACTATTTAATAATTTCAAAATATCCTCATTTGGTGACTTATCATTTATAAAAACAAATCGATGCGCTATCTTATTATTAGATTTCAATAACGCTTCAATGCATTCTCTTGTTTCTTCATACCCATTATATATAGGTATAATCACATCTATCATTCTACACCTCTGGATTATCATTTTAATTTTTTATCCATTATCATTATTTACGATTACATATAAGTTTTATATTGAAAATCTCTTCTATAATGAATAAAATATTTATTAATATGCTTCTTTACTACAAAATACTTCTTTCACTGTCTTGAAAATAATAATAATATCAAATAGGATCGACCTTTTTTTTATATATTGTAAATCTAATTGAACCATCTCTTTAAATCCAAGGTTATTTCTACCACTTACTTGCCATAGCCCCGTACATCCTGGAATTACTAGCAATCTTTGCTTATCATATGTTGTATATTCCTTTACCTCCCGTGGTAAAGGCGGCCTTGGTCCTACAAGACTCATTTCACCTTTTAAAACATTAATTAGCTGAGGTAGTTCGTCTAGGCTTGTTTTCCTAATAAACTTTCCAATTTTTGTGATCCTCGGATCTTCTTTCATTTTAAACATAGCACCGTTCACTTCATTATATTGCAGTAAATCTTTAAGCCTTTCTTCCGCATCTGCAACCATAGAGCGAAATTTATACATATGAAACTCTTTTCCATCTTTACCTACACGAATTTGCTTAAAAAGTACTGTTCCATTTGGATCCTCATATTTAATAATTAACGCTATAATTAAAAAGAGTGGTGATAATAATATCAATCCACATAAAGCTCCTATAAAATCCATGCAACGCTTAGCAAACAAATACCCTTTACGAGCATTTACCGCTTCCCAATCTATTTTTTTCTCATTTACCTCTGTGACATCCCCATCAGATAATTTTACCAAGGTCAAAACCCTTCCACCCCACTTTTATATATGTATATTTTCTTTTTCAACAAGCCCACTCATATATTTCATTAATTCATCTTTCAAATCTTCATTCTGAAGTGCCATTTCAATCGTTGTCTTAATAAAGCCAAACTTCTCACCAACATCATAACGAGTACCTTCAAAATCATAAGCAAATACACGTTGAATTTCATTTAACCTTTGAATTGCATCTGTTAACTGAATTTCCCCACCAGCACCTGTTTGTTGATCTTCCAAGAACATAAAGATTTCTGGTGTTAATACATAGCGTCCCATAATTGCTAAATTAGACGGTGCAGTACCTTCTACTGGCTTTTCAACAAACTGGCGCACTTGATAACGACGTTCATTTTGTTCAACTGGATCGATAATACCGTAACGATGTGTTTCATTTTCAGGCACCGTTTGTACACCAATTACAGATGATTGTGTTCCTTCATATTGATCCATTAGTTGTCGTAAACATGGTGTCTCTGCTTGTACAATATCATCACCAAGTAATACCGCAAATGGTTCATTTCCAATAAACTTACGTGCACACCATACTGCGTGCCCGAGCCCTTTTGGTTCCTTTTGTCTTATGTAATGAATGTTAATTCTTGAAGAAGCTCGTACCTTTTCAAGCATTTCATACTTTCCTTTTTCTAAAAGGTTTTGTTCTAACTCAAAAGAATGATCAAAATGATCTTCAATTGCACGCTTTCCTTTTCCAGTAACAATAATAATATCTTCAATTCCTGATTCTATCGCTTCTTCTATTATGTATTGAATCGTTGGTTTATCGACGATAGGTAACATTTCTTTTGGCATTGCTTTCGTTGCTGGTAAAAACCTCGTCCCAAGACCAGCCGCTGGAATAATCGCTTTTCTTACTTTTTTCAATTGTAGACCCCCAATATCGTTTTATTTATATGTAACAATAACAAAAACCCTACCTATAAAGTCATGTTTATAACTCCATAGGTAGAGTTTCTATTACAAATAAATTATGGGCATCTAACCCATCCTCACGTCATACTCCCGACGACAAGCGTCTAAGGTAGGTTCGAAATAAAAATTTCTACCCACAGCACGACCGAGTGCCTCCGCTGATAACGGTTAGGAGACATCACCAGTTCTTTATTTAAAAAATACCGAACAATTTTTTACGACGGATTTGTTCTGGATCTTCTTTATAAATTGCTTTCCCGCTAATTATTAAATACGGATTCTCTCTTAAATCATACATAACACTTGCGCCGAATTCTTTCTCTATTAGTTCATAACTTTCTGCTAAATGAAATCCTCTTGACGTTGTATTATGTGCATCTGATGCGATCATATGGGTTAAGTTATGTTCGACAAGTTGTAGTGAAAACTTTTTGATTTTTTTACCAAACTTACCTAGTAAACAACATGCCGTTACTTGTGTTAATGCGCCTTTATTTACAAGATTATATAACTTATCTGGCCGCTCGATTAACTCGGCATTACGTTCCGGATGAACGATAATTGGAATCATTCCTTTTACACGTAATTCATAAAATAATTGTTCTGCATAACGAGGTACATGATTAGATGGAAATTCAATAAATATGTATTTGTTTGTTTCATTTAAAGTAACGATTTTATCAGCTTCATAGTCTTCTAATATGTCACCATATAACCTGACCTCTTGCCCCGGTAAAATGGTAAGTGGAATATTATGTTGTTGTAGTTCATCATTTAGTTGTTTTACTTGATGAATAATTGAGGTACGTTCATTTATATATTTTCCATTTTGATGGTGTGGTGTTGCGACAATTGTATGAATACCTTCCTCTATTGCCTTTTGTGCCATTACTAAACTATCTGTTACTGTCTGTGCACCGTCATCGATACCAGGTAAAATGTGACAGTGTAAATCTATCATTTGTTTCATCCTCCCTCTCTCATATAAATCTTTTTTCCCTTGAATATGAGATTTCTCATATTCAAGGGAAAAAAGGAGATATGTTCTTCCCATATCTCACTCTTTCAATTAATTTGCACCGTAGTAATAATATAAGCCCTGTTCACGTTCACGATCATTCAGAACAACGCCTAACAATTTACCTTTTGCTGATTCTAATAAACCCTTTGCTTTTGCTGCTGATTCTTTTTCTGTTGATTCACTACGAACAACTAGAATAGAAGCATCACATACATTTGCCATAATTTGCGCATCTGTAACAGCTAAAATTGGCGGTAAATCAAAAATGACTAAATCGTACATACTGTATGCTTGCGCAAGAAGTTCTTGCATTGATTTTGAGCCTAACAATTCCGCTGGATTCGGCGGGATTGGACCACAAGCTAAAAAGTATAAATTATCAACTGATGTTGTTTGTACACATTTTTCTAAACGCTCACTATGCGTTAACACATTTGTTAATCCAAAAATGTTATCTACTTGAAACATTTGATGCATCGCTGGTTTACGCATATCTGCATCAATTAATAATACTTTCTTTCCTTGTTGGGCAAACACAACTGCCATATTCGCTGTCGTTGTTGTTTTCCCTTCACTTGGGTTCGCAGACGTAACCATTAACGAATGTAAATTCGTATCAACAGCTGCAAATTCGATATTTGTTCGAATATTACGATACTGTTCTGAAATTGGTGATTTCGGCTGTTGATGAGCAATTAATTGACGACGTTGGCGATGATTTTTTTTCTTTTTAAATAAATTAAGAGCCAATTGTTTGTCCCCTCACTTTTCTTGATGATGGAGCATGTGATTTCACACTTGTTGTTTCTTCATCCATACGAGCTACAATACCTAACACCGGTAATCCAAGTAAGTTCTCTACATCTTCTTCTTTTTTTACTGTATTGTCTAAGTACTCTATTAGGAATGCAAGGCCAACTGAAGCCATTAAACCAAAAGCGAAAGCAATTATTACATTTAACATTGGATTCGGTTTAATTGGTGATTGTTTCTCCACAATTTCTGCTTTTGATAATACTGTTACATTATCTACACTCATAATCTTTGCAACTTCACTCTTAAAAACTTCTGCTGTTGTATTTGCAATATCACGAGCTAACTTCGGATTTTTATCTTGTGTAGTTACTGAGACAACCTGCGAATCTTTTTCATTCGTCACTTCAATTTGTTTATTTAATTCTTGCGTTGTTATATTTAAACCTAATTTTTCTTTAACTTGGTCTAAAATAACAGGACTCTTAATAATAACCTTATATGTATTGGTCAATTGAATGTTTGTTTGCACTTCATTAAACTGAATTGCTGCACCTTCTTGCTTCTTCTGATTCACAAGAATTTGCGTCGAAGATTGATAGATTGGTGTCATAAAGAAGAAGCTAATGATAGCACTTACAATAGCTGCACCAAAGGCGATTACGAGGATCATTGCTAAACGTTTTTTTAAAATATGAAATAACTCTTTCAAACTAATTGTTTCTTCCATAAGTTCCTCCAACTTTCTAAATTTTACACATAACAAAAATTATAACATATAATCTTACATTTTTTTATTTTAGTAATATCTATGTACGATTGTTATTTAAAAACATATATAATCTTACAAAATAATCTCAAATATTACAACACATTCCATCGATTTGCCAAAAATTCTATTATATCATTTTTTTTATATAATACGATACTAAATTTCAAAACAATTCAAAAAAGCTAGCAAAAAAATTACTAGCTTTAAAAAGTACTATTTCATACATTATTTTCTAATAATATCCATATTGTTCTTGTTCTTCTCTTTTATCGTTTAATATAACACCAAGTAGTTTTCCAGATGCTTTATCTAATATTTGTTTTGCTTTTATTAGTTTATCTTTTTCTGTTTTTTCACTGCGTGCTACTAATACAATTCCATCACATTTATTAGCGAGTATTTGTGCATCTGTAACGGCCAATATAGGTGGTGTATCGATCAGAACGATATCAAACATCTTATATGCCTCTAGAAGTACTTCATCCATTTTACGATATCCAAGTAGCTCTGCTGGGTTTGGCGGGATTGGACCTGCTGACATAACATATACGTTCTCTATGTCTGTTTTTTGAATACATTGCACAAATGATGCTTGTCCTGATAATAAATTCGTTAATCCATTTGGATTGTGTGCAGCGAATAAATTTTGCAATGTTGGCTTACGTAGGTCAGCTCCAATTAACAATACTTTTTTCCCTTGTTGCCCAAAAACAACTGCTAGATTAGAAATGGTCGTTGTTTTCCCATCACCTGGATCTGCTGAAGTAACAATGATAGAACGAATATGGTTATCTACAGATGTAAATTCAATATTTGTACGGATATTACGGTACTGTTCCGTAATGCGTGATTTAGGCTCTTTATGTGTAATTAATTGTCTTAATGGCTTTCTTTTCTTTCTTCCGAACATGTTATGGTCTCCTTTTTTCAGAATACGATATTTTCCCCTTTTTCTCTTTTATGCTCGATATGCTACGCCAATTTTTTATTTACTTCTACCGTTAAATTTCTCCATTACATCCCTCTACTCTTCATCATAGCGAATCAGAATAATCTTTGTCCTATCCCACACCTTCTATAATGTGACAACGATATCTCTATTTTTATCGTGCTATCATTTATCTTAATTTCAAGATATTTATAGCGCCATTATATACAAATTTCCATTCATTTACAATAAAAATTCTGATTAATCTGCATTTTAATATTTCGAACAAAAAAGAGGAATTAAAAAATCCTTCTGCATTTCACAGAAGGATTTTTTATTACTCTCTATTCTTTTTTATCACCAATCGCAAATGTAATTTCAGCTTCACATGCAACTTCACCATCTACTGTTGCGATTGCTTTTCCTTTTCCGATTGGACCACGTACACGCGTCATTTCTACTTCTAGACGAAGTTGATCACCTGGACGTACTTGTTTTTTGAAACGACAATTGTCGATACCTGCGAAGAAAGCAAGTCTTCCGCGGTTTTCTTCTTTCTTTAATACAGCAACTGCTCCAACTTGTGCTAATGCTTCTACAATAAGTACACCGGGCATAACTGCGTAGTCAGGAAAGTGCCCGTTAAAGAACTCTTCGTTGGCGGATACATTTTTAATTCCAACCGCTCTTTTTCCTTCATCTACTTCTAATATTTTATCAACAAGTAAAAATGGATAGCGGTGAGGAATGATTTCTTTAATTTGTTCTATATTTAGCATATAACAATCGCCCCTTTTGTAATATTGGTCTTACCACTTGGACATATTGTTTATTATCCCATTTTGTTTATTGTTTGTCATTATAAAGTGAAACTTTACTTCCTATTTATAAAAAAATGCATACACTCTATTCTCTTAAAATAGTTGCATATCCTTGCAACTGACACGGAGGTAGAAAAGAGTGTATGCCCAGATTAGGGAAAGGCAATATGTATTTGAACATGATTTGCCTTAATGTCGTATTCGACTCATTATATTACAAACGTTTTCAAATACGGAAATATTAAATTTAACCATATATATGAATATTTTACCTATATTCTTCGTTTTTCTTTATTTTTCTTCTATTTTCTCAAAAAATCGAAATAAAAAAATAAAAATACAAAAAAAGAACTAAGGTTTACACCTTAGTTCCTTTCACTTTATCGTAAAGCACGCTTTGGTAATCTATCGATATTCTCTAACATAATACCTGTACCAACCGCAACGCAGTGCATTGGGTTTTCAGCAATTAATACTGGTACTTTTAGTTCTTCTGCTAGAAGCATGTCGATACCGTGTAGTAAAGCTCCACCGCCTGTTAGAATCACACCGCGGTCGATGATGTCCGCTGATAGTTCTGGTGGTGTGCGCTCTAGTACGCCTTTTGCAGCTTGTACAATAACAGCCGCATTTTCTTTTAATGCTTCTGTAATTTCTTCTGAGCATACTGTAATTGTACGTGGTAAACCTGTTACCATGTCACGTCCGCGAATTTCAAGTTCTTCGCTACGTGCACCTGGGAATACTGTACCAACTTTAATTTTAATATCTTCTGAAGTACGTTCTCCAATTAATAGCTTATACTTACGTTTAATGTAGTTTAAGATCTCCATATCAAACTTATCGCCAGCCATTTTGATAGAGGAAGAGGTAACAATATCACCCATAGATAGTACAGCGATATCTGTTGTACCTCCACCAATATCAACAACCATGTTACCGCTTGGTTGGAAGATTTCCATACCAGCACCAACTGCGGCTACTTTTGGTTCTTCTTCTAAAAATACCGTTTTACCACCTGAACGTTCAGCAGCCTCACGAATTGCTTTTTGTTCTACTGATGTGATATTTGTTGGACAACAAATTAAAATGCGAGGTTTTGAAAAGAAGCTCTTTACGTCCAATTTGTTAATGAAATACTTTAACATCGCTTCTGTAATTTCGAAATCTGCGATTACACCATCTTTTAGTGGACGAATGGCTACAATATTACCAGGCGTACGTCCCACCATACTTCTTGCTTCTTCACCTACTGCTAATACTTTACCTGTGTTACGATCAATAGCAACAACAGATGGCTCATTTAATACAATACCCTTACCTTTAACATGGATTAATACGTTAGCCGTACCTAGGTCAATTCCGATATCTCGCGCAAACATTCCCGTTTTTTCCTCCTCGATATTCAAAATCAGGTTACACCCGAATTCTTTTACACCTAATTTCTGATTTTATCATAAATTTAACAGAAACGTAATATTCGCAAAAAGAATTTTTCTGAAAAATATTACCGAATTGAAACGGAATGTTTGCGATCGCATATTTATTGACGTACCGGCTTTTCTACATCTTCTTTTCTATACTTTTGTTTTGTTGCTTCTCCGCCTCTTAAATGACGAATAGACTTATGATAATCAAGAATTTCTTTCACTTCATTTGCGAGCTCTGGATTAATTTCTGGTAGACGTTCCGTTAAATCTTTATGGACTGTACTCTTTGATACGCCAAATTCCTTTGCAATGACACGCACTGTCTTTCTTGTCTCCACGATATACTTACCAATCTTGATAGTTCTCTCTTTGATGTAATCGTGCACACCACTCGCCTCCCTAAATTGGATGTGAGAAGGGTGAAATGAGCCTCGCTGCATACGACTAAGAAGTAAGTGTGAGTGCTGTTTGTAAGCGTTAAACATTCTTGGATTTATAATGAAATGATTCACGATTTCTCACCTCAAACACTCTCTTTGCTTTGGTTTATACCATTGTATTGCCCGCACTACTGATATATGCTACATGTTCACTATTTTTGCGGACTAAGTTAAGAAAAATTACGTTTTTTTGTGAGAAATACGTTAACAGTGACTATTTTGACAAAAAAATGACACCTTATATAAGGCGTCATTCTTCTCGTTCAAACTCTTCTTCTAACAATTGATGGTGGGGAACCTCTTTCTTACTGGCAATGTAATAATATAAAGTGAATAAAACAAACAATAAAATAATAGCGGTCGACAGAACAAACAAAAATGACACAGTATCCCCTCCCTTTTGTAATATATATTCGAGAATCTCGTCATTTTTCCTTGTTATTGCAACTTTTTTCTCGAAATTGAGTATTTTTATATAAAAATAAAAAAATCAGCTCTCTAGTGAGAACTGATTTTTTCACTTTCTTATTCTTGTGAAGAAGAACTATTAGATGATTCTGTAGAACCATTTGTTGATTTTTCTTCTTTCTTCGGTTCTTCTTTTTTGTCACTAGTCGAACCGCTTGTTGATTTCTCTTCTTTTTGAGACTTATCTTCTGTTTTACTTTCTGGTGTCGTGCTCGTTGACTTCTCTTCTTTTTGAGATTTGTCATCAGCTTTTTTACCAGAAGCATTCGTTGCCTTTGCAGCACCTGCATCAGCTTTAATTTCTGCTACTGATTTATTTAAGTAGCGCTCAGGGTTCACAGCCACGTTGTCTTTACGTACTTCAAAGTGAACGTGAGAACCTGCTTCTTTATTCATTGCACTTAGACCGGATTTTCCTAATACTTCACCTTGTACAACTCGTGCACCTTTTTCTACTTTTACACTGCCTAAGCTTTGATAAGAAGCTGCTACACCATTTCCGCTATCAACTGTTACAACATAACCAAGAAGTGAATCTTTTTCAGCTTTCGTTACTGTACCACTTAAAGCAGCTGTAACATTGAATTCTTTTCCATTCTTCGCAGCAATGTCAATTCCTTTATTTGGGGAATATGTGTTGTTATAAAAGACAAGTGCTTTTTCTTGTTCCGCCTCAGTTGCTGCATCTTCATAGAACTTCTTCTGTACGACTACTTCCGCATTAGCAGGAGCTGGCATTTTCACTACTTCTGAAGACTTCGTTACTGGTACTGCTGGATCTTCCGTTTGTGTATACGGTGTTGCTTGATCTTGGTTCGGAGTCTTCTTCGGATTAGCTCCTTGGAACCATAGCGCAACCATTAAGATTACCGCTGCACAAGCAATGTATAGTGCCGGAAATACCCATCTTTTTTGAAATAAATGTACTACCTTTTGCGACTTTTTATTATTTCTTCCTCGCATTCCATCATCACCTCAGCAATCATTTTGAACAATATTCACGTATCCTATACAACCTATAACTAATTACTTTTCGACAAAATCTGTAAAAATATGTATAGGAATTGTAAAATTTCCGAGGAAATGATAGAAAAAAGAAAAAACTGAGCGTTTTGGCTCAGTTTTTAATCTAATTGTTTCTTTTTATATACGATTAAACATGCAATAAGTGAAACAATAAGCCAAGCTCCAACATTTATCATATGCCCACTAATACTACTAAACCCAGCGCCCTCTACTAAGCTTTTAATTGCCTTTTCAAGATGAGATGTTGGAAGATAACTAATTATTGTCTTAATGACTTTATTTTCAACCATTGGTTCAAATTGCACAGCTAAATACATCGTCATTAATATCGGCATTCCAATTAATGATGTTTGTGGGACAGAATCAGCTAGTAATCCAATCACCGTTCCAATTAAAGTAAATAAAATTGTTCCACATAAGAAAACAAATGCTAGTAATAAGAAATTTCCACTTAATTGATCTAAAATGAATAAGTTTACAATAGAAATACCTAGCGTTAAACATGTTGTTAATATACTTTTTCCAAGAAGGACTTCAACAGAAGAAGCTGGTGATAGTATTAACACACGTAACGTATGTTTTTCTTTCTCTTCCGCAATTACCATTGATTGAACAAACCCTGCAACGAATAGAAAGGCCATTAAAGTAATAATGCCAACCCCTGCACTCCCTTGTCCAAACCTGCTATATATAAATGCAAATATAATTGGTAAAGATGCCATTAGCAGCACTTGTGAATTTGCCTTAAAATCTTGTACTTCTTTTCTAAAAATAGCTGATACACGTCTCATTGAAAATGTCATTATAATCCCCTCCCAGTAACTTCAATAAAGATATCGCCTAGCGTTGGCTCGTGAGAATGGATAGATAATAGCTCTCCTTTTTTCATCCATTCTGAAATGCGTTTTGCACCTAATTCATCTTTTTGTACCGTTTCTTTCTTCTTATCCTTTAACACGACTTGTATTTGATCTTTCGCGTATTGTAAGCGAAGGTTCTCCGGTGTATCAAGCGCTACAATTTCTCCGCCACATAGAAAGGCAATGCGATTACAAAGCGTTTCTGCTTCGTCCATATTGTGAGTCGTTAAGAAAATCGTCGTTCCTTCTTTATTTAAGTCTTTTAAGATTTTATGAATGTTTTGTACGTTAACTGGATCGAGTGCAGATGTTGGTTCGTCTAAGAAGAGAATATCTGGTTTATGAAGGATTGCTCTAGCTAATGTGACGCGCTGCTTCATTCCCTTTGATAGTTTCTTTACTGGTGTTTTTTTATCATCTAATAGATTTACTTGCGCTAGCACTTCATCGATTCGTTCTTTTTTACAATCGTATAAGTCACAAAATAATAGTAAGTTATCATAAATGCTAAGTCTTTCATATAAGCCACTGTTGTCTGTTAAAATACCAATTCGTTTGTAATCGATACTACTTGGCCCTGTAATATCTTTTCCTAGTACTCTTACCGTTCCAACACTATGAAGTAATTGAGAAGTTAAAATTTTTACTGTTGTTGTTTTTCCAGATCCACTCGGTCCGAGGAATCCGAAAATCTCTCCTTGCTTCACCTCAATATTTACATTTCGAAGTGCCGTTTTTTCATTGAAGCTTTTCATTACATCTTTCATTTCAATTGCCAATGTCATCTCGTCATCCCCTTTGTTTTTTTCTTTTATAGATGAAAGTCGCTTTAACGCTTTTCGTTTGCTTGTTTCGCTTTTCTTGACTCCATCATATGAAGAACAAAGGGTTTACGCAGTAAAATACCGGTAAAAGGAGTATTTTTACCGGTGAATGAATCATATTTTGAGCTTATTGGAGCACTTTTTATAGCCCAATTACACCCTTTAACTCATCCATTCGTCCTTTCGAAAGTGGAATTGAACTTTTTCTTTCGTCATCCAAAATTAAACTAAAGCTATTACGAGTCCACGTAATCACTTCTCGTACTCTTTGTAAATTCACAAGGTACGAGCGATGACATCTAAAGAAACCAAAACCTGTTAATCTTGTTTCTAGTTCACTTAATGTTAATGCACATACGAAATCACCTTCACGAACGTGAATATGGGTTACTCCGTTTTGCGTTTCAATAAAATGAATTTCCATCGGGTCTAATAAAATGATTTTATCGTTCACTTTCGCTGGTATTCTTTCTAACTTCATTTGCGGAATCATTTGAACGACTTTTTCTTCATCGACTTCTTCTGCTTCTTCTTGTTCGATTTCTATTTTTTTCACACCATCATTATTTAATATGTATACATCTTCTGTTAACGAAAGGGCATCCGATAGAAATGATGACGTAATAAAAATTGCCTTTCCTTGCTCTTTCATTTTCATAATTGCTTTTCGAATCATAATCGTACTCTCTGTATCTACATTTTGCTCTGGTTCTTCCAAAATAACTAAATCTGGATTATGAATCATTACTCGCCCAATATGAAGACGACGTTTCTCTGAAAATGATAGTTTTTCTATTTTAACGTTTAATTTATCTAGGAGACCGACAGATTGTACTACTTCTTCCATACTTATATTCGATTCATAAAGCCCTATTAAAAACTTAAAGTATTCCTTCACCTTCAAACGATCATATGCCTCATCTTTCAAAAAACAAAAACCGATGCGGGAATAATTTCTCTTTCCAATCGACTCTCCCTCAAATAGCACATTGCCAGTTGAAGCTTCTTCCTCACCAATAATAATACGGTGTAACACTTTAGCTGTATGGTTATTACATTGCAAAACAACACATTGCCCCTTCTCAACCTTCAGTTCAACTGCCGGTAACTGGTTCGTCTTACCTAATTGTTTCAACTCCAGTAACGCCATTTTGTCTCCCCCAAATACTTTTTATCCTATTATACCAAACAATTAATGGAAAATTATGATATTTCAAACAAAAAGCAGGTGCCAGGAGACCCTGACACCTACTTCTTCACCATCAACTTACCTTCATAGTCGTTCATCGTCTTTATTTCAACGCCTTTATAGTAATGAGCGACGATATCTGTATATTTCTTGCCTTCTGCTGCCATGCCGTTCGCTCCGTATTGGCTCATACCAACGCCGTGGCCGAAGCCTTTCGTCGTAACGATGATTTTATCCCCTTGTTGTTTCCACGTGAAGTCGGAAGAACGTAAGTCTAACTTTTCACGAACTTCCTTTCCTGTTAATGTTTTTCCTTGAAATGCTACATCCTTTACGCGCTTTCCTTCCGTAAGATCTTTAATATTTCCAACCTTCCCGTCTGCCAGTACCTTCACACCGAGACGTTTTTGAAAGTCAGCTACGGTAAAGGTTTGCTCGCTCGTAAATTTCGGAGAAGCTTGATCCCACGGACTATCTACACTCTTTAAGTACGGATAATCATTTCCCCAATAATCGGCTGCATTTTCTGTCCGGCCATTACTCGTTGAGAAGAAGGATGCTGAGATTGGTTTTCCCTCATACGTTAAAACTTGTCCTGCGGTTTTCGAAACAGCTTCCTCGATTTTCTTCAAATTATTTTCGTAGTTATTGCCCCATTGTTTTTTCAATTCTTCTTTACTTTTGTACACTTGATCTTTCACCGTATCTGTCACGTCCGCATTGTTTTTCTTACCTCCGCTTAGCATACGCTGGACTACAAATGTTCTCGCTGCTAATGCCTGCGCCTTTAGCGCCTCTATTTCAAAACTGGCATTCATCTCAGAAGCTACTACACCGGTCACATACTCCTCCATAGGTAATGACTCTACCTTTTTCTGTTTCTCGCGATATACAGCAACTTGAACCGCTGTATCCACTTTCCCTGGAGCTGGTATACTTTCTATCGCTGGAGGAGTTTTAGAAGCTGCTTTTTCCTCTACTTTTGCTTTCGCAAACGGAATCACAAGAGCAGCAGGTACAATGATAACGAGCGCTATGAGAAGCGCTACTGTAATAAAAAGTGGCTTTGAAAATTTCATCTTATTTCCCCCAATATGAAAAAGCTTTACTCCATTCATTCTTATGGAACAACTCTTTCTTTTAGAACATACTTAAGGGGAACCATATAAAACAAAAATTTTCTAAATATTTTTACTGGCACGTGCATAAGTATAGAATTTCTTGACTATAACAGTAATAAGCCCAAAAAAATAGCCTCTATGTCAAAAGACATAGAGACTATTTCAATTAAGCGTGAAGATCAGAAACTTCTTGTTCTTTCACTTCTTCTACTTTTTCGTTTACACGTTCAATAGTTGCACCTAATGCAGCTAATTTCTTATGGAAGTTTACATAGCCACGGTCAAGATGTTTTAACTCAGTTACACGAGTGTAACCTTCTGATACTAAACCAGCTAAGATTAATGCAGCTGCAGCACGTAAATCAGTTGCTGCTACTTCAGCACCTTGTAAGCTGTTTGGACCGTTCATAATAACAGAACGACCTTCGATTTTAATATCAGCATTCATACGACGGAATTCTTCAACGTGCATAAAGCGGTTTTCAAATACCGTTTCTGTAATCATACTTGTTCCTTCAGCTTGTAGTAATAATGCCATCATTTGTGATTGCATGTCTGTTGGGAAACCTGGGTGAGGCATAGTTTTAATATCAACCGCTTTTAACTTATCTGGGCCGATAACACGTACACCTTCATTTTCTTCGATAATTTTAACACCCATTTCTTCCATTTTCGCTGTAATTGAGCGTAAATGTTCAGGTACAGCATTTTCAATTAAGATGTCTCCACCAGTAATTGCCGCTGCAACCATGAATGTTCCCGCTTCAATACGGTCAGGAATAATAGAGTGGTTTGCACCATATAATTTATCAACGCCTTCGATACGAATCGTTCCAGTTCCAGCTCCGCGTACTTTCGCTCCCATCGCATTTAAGAAGTTAGCTAAGTCAACGATTTCTGGTTCTTTCGCTGCGTTTTCAAGGATTGTTGTCCCTTTTGCTAATGTAGCTGCAGACATAATGTTTTCTGTCGCGCCCACGCTTGGGAAGTCTAAATAAATTTTAGCTCCTTTTAGTTCTCCCTCAACGTATGCCTCAACAAAACCGTTACCAACCTGTACTTTTGCTCCCATTGCTTCGAAGCCTTTTAAATGTTGGTCAATTGGACGTGAACCAATTGCACATCCACCAGGAAGTGCAATACGAGCACGACCGTTACGTGCTAATAATGGTCCCATTACTTGAACAGATGCACGCATTTTACGTACATATTCAAATGGTGCTTCAATGTTTAGCTCTTTAGAAGCATCGATTGTTACTTGGTTATTTTCAAATACGACTTCAGCATTTAAATGACGTAATACCTCATTAATTGTGTATACATCAGACAAAACTGGTACTTCAGATAGTACATTCTTTCCATCACTCGCTAATAGGGCTGCAGCGATTATAGGTAATACAGCATTTTTTGCGCCCTCAACACGCACTGTGCCGTTTAACCGCTTTCCGCCACGGACGATGATCTTTTCCAAATTATTCCCCTCCGTGTCCTTTTTTCAGTATCTATTCACTCAATACTCAGAAGTTATGATCGGTGTGCCAACCACAATTGTATCTTTGTTGTCTGTAGAACGTATTGCTATTTGCACATTTATTTTCTCTCTATTTGTTGAAAGAGCGTCATCCCACTTTTTATTGTATGCGGAGACTGACACAAATGCTCTTTCTTCTATCTGTTCGATCGCTCTTGCTGAAAGATCTTTCAAAACCTGATTGGTTTTATTTTGCAAAACACCTTCAATCTTATCATTCAGTACACCTTGAACACAAGTGTAAATTATAGGTTTTTCACTAAAAATTTTATTCGTTTTCTGAATATACTTCGGGTCCCATTTTGCCCCGCTTACTTCAAAGATAATGAAAGTGTTTTCTTTAGTATTTTCCTTACTCCAAGTTACTACTACTCGTTCTTCATAGGAAGAAAATTTTTTATAGGATGTAGCTTTATATCCATCTGGAGATTGCTCTAATTCCCACTTTTGAATATTCGCCTTGTCCTTCACATCGTTTAACAACTTTTGAAACGTATGTATATTAGAAATCGTTTTTGTTTCTCGCGCTAGCCATGACCATTTCTCTACTTTAGCATCATTTTTCTCTACAGCTGCGATCATGTTCTCCATCTTCTGTTCATCGCTTATCGGTTTCATCTCTCTATATCCAACCAAAAATAAAACAACACTAAGTGCAACAATAAGAATGGCTTTAAGCTTCAATTTCATCCCCTCCTATCCCCATTGTTAACGGAGATTTGAGGTTCTATACACTTACTTTACTAAATACGTTAAACTCTTTGAATAGCCTAAATAATCAAGGAAAAAGTTACTTACAGATGTCCCAATTGCAATTGTAATTAAGATGAGTAATACTCTCGTCTGCATCACCTTTCCAGGCTTCATTAAACGCTCAATGTGAATACCTTGTAAGGCCCACCACGTAATGGTAATAAACAATAAATGCGAAACGATGGCAATCAGTGCTTGTTGCCCTAAAAGATGTGCCAAAAAACCGACCCCTTTTTACCTAGCTACTACTTACGAAATCTTATAAAAACGATACCATAATAAGTAGAAGCCACACTTTTTCAAATACAAATAAGCATCTTACATGTTACATCGTAATTTTTCTCTTTAAAAGCGTATACTTATATGCATTTTCAATTGTAATTCACACAAAATAAAAAGCGCAGAGTAACGACTCCACACCTTTTATTTTCACTATTGTACCACGTTCCCTAAGAAGAAGAAATCTTTCATTAATGGAAAATATTCATAAAAGAAATTGTATCCAATCATCGGCATAATCCCTAGTATTACAATCGAAATTGCGCAAAGGCTCATCACAACCTTTATATTGAGTGGCAACCGAATTTTCTCTTCTACTTCTCCCGTACGGAAAAACATTTGCTGTAAAATACGGAAATAATATACGAATGAAATGACTGTCGTTCCCATCATAATAGAAGCTAGTACGTAATGAGCTGGCTCTACATGGAGGGCCCCTAAAAAGATGTTAATTTTCCCAATGAAACCAGCTGTTCCTGGTATCCCCGCTAGCGATAAAATAAAAATCGTCATAACGATTGCTGTAAATGGCGACCTTTTATATAATCCGGTGAAAATGGTCATATTTTCTTTGTCGCTTTGTAAGATTAAGGCGTGGATAATTGCAAACGCGCCTATATTCATAAGCATATACGCAAGCATGTAAAACCACATGCTATCCATCGTAAATGGCGATAATGCTACAAGCGGTACGAGTAAATATCCTGCATGCGCAATTCCTGAATAAGCAAATAAGCGTTTTACGTTATATTGCTTTAATGCGACTACATTTCCAATAATCATCGTAATACTAGCTAGCACAGCGATGTATATGCTCATACGTCCGTATAAAGATTGCATGTCTCCTTGCACCGATACACTTGCAAAAACCATGAGGAACAGACGAATAATGAGTAAAAACCCAGCAATTTTAGAAATCGTTCCAAGAAAAGCAGTAACAGGTGTAGCCGCTCCCTCATACACATCAGGCGCCCACATATGAAACGGCACTGTCGCAATTTTGAATGAGAGCCCAACGAGTAAGAGTAGAAATGCGAGAGCTAGCAATAACTGAATACCACCAGCCAGTTCCCCGGCAAATACTTTTTGCATATCCACGATATTGGTTGCCCCTGTAATACCGTACAAATAACTCATTCCAAAGAGCGTGATTGCCGTTCCAATTCCTCCATTAATGACATATTTCATTGCTGCCTCATTTGATGCACGGTTCTTTTTTCGTATCCCAACTAAAATATAAGAAGAAAGTGAAAGCAATTCTAGGCCGACGAAAAGTGTAATGAAGTCGACACTAGAAGCCATAAACATAGCCCCAAGAAGCGCCATTAAAAATAAGTAATAATATTCTCCCTTATCTTCAATTGGATTTTTCTTATCATCGCTCATTGCGGTGCATAAGATGAGAGCCGCTCCGCCTAATAACAACGTTTTAAATCCTTTTGAAAACCCATCTAACACAAACGAGCCATTTAAAATATCTCCCGCTGGTTCACCGTATAGCATAATTAATGATACGATCGCTAATACGATAGCTGCGATTGCACCAAGCGCTACATACCTATGGTTCAGCTTAAAAAACAAATCACATATGGAAAGAAGGATGGCAGCCCCGAGAATGATGAATTCTGGCACCATGAGATGCCATGATAAGCTAAGTAACGTATTCATATCCACCCTACTTCACCCCCAATGTTTTCAATGTATTTTGAAGCGGATCCCCTAGTATTTCTGGCATTACTCCAATTGCAATAATGCAGAAGATAAGTAGTAAAATCGGGACATACTCCCATCCGTGTATATCAGCTTTCACTTCCCACTCTTTCTTACCAAATGTTACTTGAAGGGTTGCTCTTAATACGTATACAGCAGTTAAAATGATGCCAAGTACTCCGGCCGTAGCAATAACTGGCTCCCCTTGGAATAAACCGAGAAAGGCAAGAAACTCGCTAACAAATCCAGACATTCCCGGCAATCCAAGCGATGCCATTCCTCCCGCTAAGAAGAAACCGCTAAGTACTGGTACACTTTTTGCAAGTCCGCCAAGCGCTGTAATATTTGATGTTCCAAAACGCTGTTCTATAACACCAAGTAAGAAAAAGAGTAAGGCTGCAATTAAACCGTGCGAAACAACTTGGAATAAAGCGCCTTGTGTACCTGGTGCATTTAACGCCGCAAGGCCCATTAATACAATACCCATATGCGAAATACTAGAATAAGCAAGCACCTTCCGAAAGTCTGTTTGAATGAGCGCTAAGAAGGCTCCGTACAATAAATTGATAACTCCTAAAATCGCAATGAGCGTTGCAAACTCGCGAAAGTATTCCGGAAATAGTCCCTGTCCGAAGCGGATTATACCGTATGCTCCAATCTTCAGTAAAACACCTGCATGAAGCATAACGACAGCCGGATGTGCTTCAATATGTACATTGACCATCCAGCGATGTAACGGGAAAACGGGTAGTTTAATCGCAAAAGCGATCATTATGCTAAGAAACAAGCCGAACTGTAAGCTATTTGGGACAGCCATTCCTCCGCCAGCACCTACACTCGTTAATATTTCTTTAAGCTCTGTAATATTGGTTGTACCTGTTTTCGCAAATAAAACCGAGAAAACGATAAGCAAAATAGCGGAGCCAATACCGTTATATATTAAATAACTATAAGCAGCCTTTTCACTCGACAATTTCCCCCACTTCCCAATTAATAAAAACATCGGTGGCAATGTAATTTCAAAGAAGATAAAGAACAACATTAAATTTTGAGCAGCGAAGACACCGAGCATCCCTATTTCTAACATGAGTAACAGCATATAAAATGCTTTCAAATTCCTTTTAATCGTAAATGCCGCAATTGCTGCAAGCATCGCTAGAAGGGCCGTCAGTACCATCATAACGAGCGATAAACCATCAATACCAAGTTCGTAATAAATGGAAAACCACCTTTTATCCACCGCTGCAAAATCCCCAAATGTAATCCATTTCACTTTTTCATCAAATAGAGACAAACTCTTTCCGGAAGCATATGTACAAGCGAGGACGAGGGCCATTCCAAATGGAAGCACCGTTCCAAATAAACCAAGTGCTCGCACTGTACGCGATTCTTTTTTCGGTGTGAATGCAAGTAAGAAAATTCCTAAAAGCGGGGAAAAAATGAAGAACGTTAATAACAAATCATTCATCGTAAATCCCCTCCCGTATAGAGCAAAATAATGAAGAGTACTGCAAGTGAAACAGCTGTTACAGTCCCGTACACTTGTACATTTCCGTTTTGGAGTCTAGAGCCAATTGCACTTATCCCTTTCACTAAACTCCCTATTAAAACGGCAATTCCTTCGACTACATACACTTCAAATAGGCGAAGCACATGAGCGATTCCTTTCGTAATAGGAAGCACCGTCATATTGTATAGTTCATCCACATAATATTTTTCTTTCAAAAGTTTATAAAGAGGCGAGTCCTCGCCACCAGCCCAATCTCTAGCAATAGATTTCTTGCCATATATGACATATGCAAGAGCAATCCCTGTCAAAGAAACGAGCGTCGCAACAATCATAATCCAAACTGGTCCGTGTGCCTCTCGCACTTTAAATGCTACATCTTTCGTAAGCCAATCCCCGAGAAACGTTCCAAACCACGGTGTATTTATATAGCCTGCCACGACTGCAAGAACGCCAAGGACAATCATCGGATACGTCATGATGCGGGGCGATTCATGCACATCTTCCTTCGTCTTCGCTTCCCCAGTAAAGACAAGAAAGTATAGGCGGAACATGTAGAACGCTGTTAGGAACGCTACAATTATCGCTAAGACGAATAAAACATAATTGCCGTTCATCCAAGCTGCCGCTAAAATTTCATCTTTACTAAAGAAACCGGAAAGGAGTGGCACACCACTAATTGCAAGAGTACCGATTAAAAATAAGGCACCTGTTACTTTCATCTTCTTCTGTAAACCGCCCATTTTATTAATGTTTTGCGTATGCACGGCATGAATGACACTTCCTGCCACCAAAAATAGCAACGCTTTAAAAAAAGCGTGTGTCGTTAAATGGAACACACCAGCTACATAACCGGCAGATCCTAATGCAAGCATCATATACCCGAGCTGGCTAACTGTAGAATAAGCAAGTACTCTCTTTATATCCGTTTGTACAAGACCGATGGAAGCTGCAAAGATTGCAGTAAAGGCGCCAACAATTGCTACCGTCTGCATCGCCACCGCACTTGCTGAAAATAGCGGAAACATCGTTGCCACTAAATATACGCCAGCTGCGACCATTGTCGCCGCATGAATAAGTGCCGAAACAGGCGTCGGCCCTTCCATCGCATCCGGTAACCACGTATGAAGCGGGAACTGACCTGATTTCCCCATCGCTCCGATAAAAATTAAAATCGCCGTTATTGTAATCATTGTAGGGGTAAGATCACCCGTATGAATCGCCCTAAATATTGCGTCATATTCAAAACTACCTGCATGCCAGAAAATTAAGATCATCCCAATAAATAAACCGACATCGCCAATACGTGTCATAATAAAAGCCTTTTTCGCGGCAGCCTTCGCTTCTTCTTTAAAGAAATAAAAACCGATGAGTAAGAATGAACCGAGGCCGACTAACTCCCAAAATATATAAAGCTGTAATAAATTCGGTGATATAACAAGCCCGAGCATCGCAAATGTAAAGAGTCCTAAATAGGCATAAAAGGTTGGTAATCTTTCCTCACCTTTCATATAACCTTTCGAATACACGTGTACAAGTAAACTCACAAGTGTAACGATAAACAACATTAAAGCCCCTAATGCTGTCACTTCAAAGCCAAATGATATATCAATATCTCCAGCTCTAAGCCATACCCACTTATGCTTCACTGGTACTGTCGTAAATCTTTCTATTAATACAAGTACCGCAAATATAAAGGAGAGAAAGACGAAGAAAATACTAAGTACACTGCTTCCTTCTCTAATTTTCTTCCCGAATATAATTAATAACAAAAACGAAACAAGCGGGAAAAGCGGTATGAGCCATGCATAATCGATCATTGTTTCCTTCCCCCTTTTCGGTCACAATGTTATCCTTTGAGCGTATCCATTTCATCTACATGAACTGTCGTACGATTACGATATAAAGCAATTAAAATGGCGAGTCCTACCGCCGCCTCCGCTGCTGCTACAGCCATCGTAAACAGAGAGAAAATTTGCCCAGTTACATTTGGGAACAAACCTAATTTACTAAACGCTACTAAGTTTAAATTGGCTGCGTTCAGCATTAATTCAATACAAACTAATACAATCACTGTATTGCGCTTCGTTAAAGCTCCAAACAAACCGATGCAAAACAAAATAATCGCAAGCGTTAAATACGCAGAAGCAGGCACGCTACTCATTGGAATCCTCCTCTTTCTCATCCTTCTTCGCAAGAATAATTGCACCGACAAGTGCTACAAGTAAAATAACTGAGGTTAGCTCAAATGGAATGATATATTTTGAATAGAGAAGCGTACCGATTTGAAGTGTGTTTTTTTCATGGAGAGGTAAACTTCCTTGTGTGCTTTCATTTGCGAAATCAATATTGTTAACAGCGAAATACATAACTGCCCCAAATGCTACAACCGCAAAGAAGATAATCCATTTTCGAAGAGTAAGACGCGATTCATTTTCCGCGTTATGTTTCGTTAACATAATGCCAAAAATCATAATAATTGTAATCGCACCCGAGTAAAGTAAAATTTGTGCAACCCCGATAAATTCAGCTGATAAAAGAAAGTACAAACCTGCAATGCTGAGAAATGTTAGAACGAGAGCTAGCATCATATGCATGACCTTCGTTAAATTCAACATAAGAACGCCGCCGATAATTGCAGACAAGGATAGTATAAAGAATGCTATAAACTCGCCATTCATGCTTTATTCTCCTTCCTGACGTTTTCGTCGTTTTCATCAAGCCTCTGCAAATTTTTAAATAAGTCATCCCGTGAATATTCCGCGAGTTCAAAGTTATTTGTCATAACAATCGCCTCTGTCGGACAAACTTCTGTACATAAATCACAAAGAATACAAATTTCAAAATTAATATCGTACGTGTCGATAATTTTTCCTTTTTTCGTAGGATCCGGATGTTTTTTCCCCGTTAACTGAATACAGTCTGTCGGACAAATATTGGAGCACTGGTTACAAACGATACACTTTTCTGGATAAAACTTTTGAATCCCTCGAAAACGATCTGGCAATGGCAACGGTTGATTCGGATAATCATACGTCACTTTCTTTTTACTCAAATTGCTTAATGTATATTTTAATCCTTTAAATAGCCCTTTCATCTCTTACTGGCACCCCCTTCATAGATTAGAAGAATAACTCCTTAATCAATGCCGTTAAGAAAATATTTGCAAGTGCAATTGGCAATAATACTTTCCAGCCAAACTCCATTAACTGATCACCTCTTATACGTGGAAACGTAACGCGGAACCAAATTAATAGAAAAACTACACTGCTAAACTTTAAAGCAAACCATACGGCACCTGGGATAAATCCAAGGAACATAACTGGATTCCATCCGCCTAAAAAGAGCACTGTAATTAAAGATGCCATCCCGAAGAAATATACGTACTCTGAAAGCATAAAGAATGCCCAGCGAAACCCTGAGTATTCCGTATGATATCCAGAAACAAGCTCCGACTCAGCTTCTGGTAAATCAAACGGCGTCCTATTTAACTCTGCTACTGCTGCGATTAAAAATACGATGAAACCGATTGGTTGCACGAAAATGTACCAAACATTTTCCTGCGCTGCTACGATTTCATTTAAATTTAAGCTACCAGCTAACAAAACGATCCCAATTACACTCATTACGAGCGGAATTTCATAAGAAATCATTTGCGCCGCTGCACGCATCCCTCCTAAAAGGGAATATTTATTATTCGATGCCCATCCTCCGGTTACGACACCAATCGTCGTAATGCCAGAAACAGCAATGTAATACAGTAAGCCTACGCCAATATCCGCGAACTGAAATTTATCAGTAAATGGGATGACTGCAAGCACCATAAATGCTGGTGCGAACGCAATGACAGGTGCTAATATAAACAACGGTTTATCTGCCGCCTTCGGAATACTATCTTCTTTCAATAATAGTTTTAAAACATCAGCTACCGTTTGCAACAGACCAAACCGGCCCCCGACTTGGTTTGGCCCAATCCGCCCTTGCATAAAACCCATCACTTTCCGTTCTGCCAAAATACCATATGTAACGAAGCCAAGGACTGCAAATAATAGGAGCACCGCTAATCCGAAAAAAATGAAGAAATTCGTCCAGCTAGAAGGTGATTGTAAGAGCGTTTCAATCATTAGCCATCAACCTCCCCAAGTACAATATCCACTCCACCTAAAATCGTAATTAAATTGGCGATGTTTTCACCTTTCAATAACTTCGGTAAAATTTGCAAATTGTAAAAAGACGGCCTGCGAAACTTCAAGCGGTACGGCTCTTTCTTTCCGTCACTAGCAATATAGCAACCAATCTCTCCTCGCGGCGACTCTATACGGACGAATGCTTCCCCTTTAGGAGCCTTAATAATTTTCGGTACTTTCGCAAGTACTGCTCCTTCTTTCGGGAACTGCTGGACTGCTTGCTCGACAATTTTTAACGACTCCTCAATTTCCTTCATGCGGCAAACGTAGCGATCCCAAGCATCCCCCACGCTCCCAACAGGAATATCGAAATCAAAACGGTCGTAAATGGAGTACGGTTCATCCTTGCGAAGATCCCAGTTTACTCCGGTGCACCGCAAATTCGCTCCGCTTAAAGAATACGAAATCGCTTCCTCCGCGCTATATATACCAACGCCTTTTACACGATTTAAGAAAATCTCATTGCCGCTAACAAGATCATGATACCCTGCCAATTGTTCTCTCATATACGGAACAAATTCTTCCACTTTTTCAATCCAACCATCCGGTGCATCCCACTTTACACCGCCGACTCTCATATAGTTAAAAGTAAGCCGGGCACCGCATAATTCGTTTAATAAATTTATAATCATCTCTCGTTCACGAAACGCGTACAAAAACGGGCTAACCGCTCCTATATCAAGAAGATTTGTCCCCCACCAAACGAGGTGGCTCGCAATCCTTCCAAGCTCCATTGCAAGTACTCGCAAGTATTCGGCACGCTCCGGGATTTCAAGCCCCATCATCGTCTCTACAGCATGGCAAATGACGTAATTATTCGTCATAGCCGATAAATAATCCATCCGATCTGTATAAGGGATAATTTGCGTATACTGTAAGCTCTCTGCAATCTTTTCGGTCCCGCGATGCAAATATCCAATAACCGGTGTAGCTTCTTTAATAATTTCCCCGTCAATTTTAATAACGAGCCTGAACACACCGTGCGTACTCGGATGCTGAGGACCTACATTCAAAAGCATTTCTTCCGTACGGATCATTTAGCTACACCTCCACATCATACGGTTCATAATCTTTCCTAAGCGGGTGCCCTACCCAATCATCAGGCATTAAAATACGTGATAAATTCGGATGCCCCTTAAATACGATACCAAGCAAATCATACGCTTCCCGCTCTGGCCAATCTGCCCCTTTCCAAAGCGCTGTCACCGATTCCACTTGCGGTGCTTCCCTATCCAACTTCACCTTCACCGCTACTGACTGTTTCTTTCCATATGAAAATAAATGAACATACACTTCCATATGTGTCATAAAATCCGTCGCATGTAGCTCTGACATATAATCAAATGCAAGTCCCTCATGGAATCGCAGTAACTCCATTACTTCATAATATTTTGAGGGCTCCACTACAAGAGTTGGTACATCTTTGGAAAGTTTATTAATGTAGCAATCTACTAAAGCATTCTCTCCTACTTTTCCCTTAATAACTTCAACATACTGATTTAAATACGGTTCATTTATGGATGGCTCTTCCTGTTTCGTCTCTTCTTCCTTCTTACCTTCAGCACCCTTCATCTTCGCCCTTGCAGCCGCTGCCGCTTTTGCCTTCGCTGCTGCAATTGCCTTCGCCTTTTCATCTCCCGAATCCCCATCACCTTGCGATACTTTCTGCTTCGCTAGCGCCGCTGCTTTTGCCTTTGCGGCCGCCACAGCCTTCGCTTTCGCCTTGGCCTTTTCTTCTTCCGTCACTTCTTCTGTTCCTTCTCTTTTTTGTTTCGCTAACGCCGCTGCTTTTGCTTTTGCAGCCGCTGCTGCCTTCGCCTTTGCTTTGGCCTTTTCCTCTTCCGTCACTTCTTCTGTTCCTTCTCTTTTTTGCTTTGCTAACGCCGCTGCTTTCGCTTTTGCGGCTGCTGCTGCCTTCGCCTTTGCTTTGGCCTTTTCTTCTTCCGTTACCTCTTCTGTCCCTTCTCTTTTCTGTTTCGCTAACGCCGCCGCTTTTGCTTTTGCCACCGCTGCTGCACGTCGTTTTGTTTCTTCTATAGTCATATCGTCATTTTTTGGTAGCGCTTTCTCTTTTTCGCGATTTTCTTCCTCAAGTTTACTTATTTCCACACCATGTTTCGCAACGAGACGCTTTCTCGCCTCTTCTTTCGCACGCCTAGCCGCTTCACTTTTTAAATCCTCTAAGTCTTTGTTAGGATCACTCATTTATTCGTCACCTGCTTTCCAGTCTTTGCTTCGTAACGAATTTTTTCTTTTAATTTATTAATTCCATAAATTAAAGCTGCAGGATTTGGTGGGCAACCAGGGATATACACGTCAACTGGCACAATTTGATCTACACCTTTCACAACAGCGTACGAATTTACATATGGACCACCTGCTGTCGCACAAGATCCCATTGCAATAACCCATTTCGGTTCAGGCATTTGGTCATATAAGCGCCGAACAATAGGAGCCATCTTCTTCGTTACCGTTCCCGACACAATCATAACGTCCGATTGCCTTGGTGAAGTCCGAAAAAATGACCCAAATCGATCTAAATCATAATGTGATGAACCTACTCCCATCATTTCAATTGCACAGCATGCCAGTCCGAATGTCATCGGCCATAAAGAATTACTTCTCGCCCATCCTTTCAACTGTTCCAATGTAGAAAAAAAGATATTTCGTTCTAATTCCGCTCGCTCATTTGGATGTAATTCCTCAAAATTTATAACCATTGTAACACCTTCTTTTTCCAAGCATACGCTAATCCAACTAGCAACATTACAACAAAGATGAGCATTTCAATCAGTGCAAATAAACCGAGGTTGTCATATGCAACAGCCCATGGATATAAAAATAAAGTTTCTACATCAAAGATGACAAACAATAAAGCAAAAATATAATAACGAGCATGAAACCGAATATTCGCATCATGAAAAGGCTCAATCCCGCTCTCATACGTCGTCGCTTTCGCTGCACTTGGTTTATTTGGGCGCAGCATCCTTCCTAATGTAAGAGCCACTACCGGCAGCAATATACCTAATAGCAAGAAAATCAAAACGATCATATAACTATTTTCATATACACTTGCCATTGTGAAACCCTCCCCCCTAAATTAAGAACAAGTTCACTTAGTAAACAATATGTCCTAGTTGCAGTAATTATTATTTTTTAAATTTTTCTAAATAATGCAACTATTTTAATCATTATAGCAAACTTCAAATTCCTATGTCGATATGTTGGGGACAGAAACGAGAATTATTAAAATCTGTTTTTATAACTTGCTATACTTGCGCAAAATAAGTATATAGGTTATATATGTTTTTTAAGAAACTATAAAAAATACAAAAGAGGAATTTATATGTATATACCGTGGGTGAGATAGATGAAAAAACAAACACATGTAAGTATTCTTATAAGCATTACATTGCTATCTATAGTAATTCATTACGTGGCAATGCCTTTTCTATATGAATACTCATTTCCCTTTCAAATATTAATTGGAATGAGTACTTTATTCATTGATATTATCGCTTGTAGTTATATACTTTATTTTTCAAATATGAAAGAAGGGTTACCTCGTTTATTTTGGACGATATTATGCGTTGGAACTCTCTCTTATTTCATCGGGGATATCGTCGTTGCCTATCAACGTTTAATTTTAAAGGACTACTATACATTCGTTGATCCGTCCGACTTTTTTTATTTACTTTTTTTAATTAGCTTTGCATTCGCCTTTCTATATGAAATCATTTATAACCGAGATTTATTAGAAAAGCTTTTTATGATATGTGATATTTGTATTATTGTTACAGCACAATTCACTTTAAGTTACTACTTACTTATTGAAAGAACCATTCACATTTCTTCAACATCCTATATCGACATATTTGTTCAACTTACTTATCCAATGACCGATTTACTCTTTTTCCTCATAGGAATTAATCTGTTATTCAAGCCTTTATCTTTATTATCCAAAAAGGTTGGCGCACTTCTTGGCAGTGCTTTACTTTTATATGCTACTACAGATGCGATTTATGCTTATATCAAATACTTCATACCCGAGTATTCTATGTTTACAGTTACTCCTCTTTATCAAGTAACTTTAGTACTAGTAGCAATCGCATGTATTATCCATACAAAAGAACCTGAAAAACAAGAACAAGTGCTATTAACACCTAAATTTGGGGAAGCGATCAGATTATCATTACCTTATATTTCTGTCGTAATGCTTATTGTTTTCATATTAGTCGAATATGTTTTCGCGCCTATTGTAGTAATTGGGCTTATGATAACTTTCTCCTTCGTTCTCATACGCCATAGTTTAGTTCGAAAAAAAAATAAAATATTATTATTAGCCCAAATGCAATTCAACTCAGAACTCGAAAAACAAATTGAACTGCGTACAGAAGATTTAGTAGAACAAAAAAATGAACTGTATCATAACCAACAAATGTTTAAATCTTTATACGAGCATCATCCAGATCCAATCTTCACATTAGATTTATACGGTAATTTTCTTAACGTGAATAACGCTGGTACGACTTTACTCGGTTATCAAACGAATGAATTATTAAATCAGCCTTACTATTCACTTACGTATGAAGAAGATTTGGAAGAAATCATTAATGCCTTTCATCGCGTAAAAAAGGGGAAATCTATTTCTTTAGAAATACGGGCATATCATAAAAATAGAGATATTTACTACTTGCATGTGACAGCTGTTCCTATCTTTTTAAAGGATCATATTTCCGGAGTTTATTTAATGATTAAAGATATTACGGAAAGCAAACAACAACAAGAACAAATTAATTTTTTAGCATATCATGATACACTAACAGAGCTTGCAAATCGACGTGCATTTCATCAATATGTAGAACAAGCAATTGCGCGATCCAAAATATCAAAAATGCCTTTTGCTGTTATGTTTCTTGACCTAGATCGCTTTAAAGTTATTAACGATACCCTCGGTCATAGGGTAGGAGACCTTCTATTAATTGCAGTAGCAAAAAGACTCGAAAGTATAGCGACACCAAATATGAAGCTTGCCCGATTAGCTGGAGATGAGTTCACAATCCTTATCGAAAATTATAAAAAGAGGCCAGACGTAAAAAAAATAGCTGATACAATTGTAGCAGCCATGAACGAACCATTCGAAATTGAAAATCAACATTTACAAATCTCACCGAGCATCGGGATTGCAATATATCCTGAAGCAGGTGAAGATCCGTTATCAATTTTACAACATGCTGATATGGCCATGTACGAAGCAAAAAATAAAGGAAAAAATGGTAGCTCTCTGTACACGAAAGAATTGTATAAAAAAACGGAACGAAAAGCCCGAATTGAAAAAGATTTACCACTCGCTTTAGTAAACGAAGAATTTTATCTCGTCTATCAACCACAAATTGATATTACGACGAAAAAGATTATTGGTGCTGAAGCATTACTACGCTGGAAACACCCACTCCTTGGTGACATTCCGCCATGTGAGTTCATTCCAATTGTAGAGGAGACTCCTCAAGTCATTCCACTTGGTCATTGGGTATTAAATGAATCTTGTCGTCAGCTAAAAATATGGCATACTTTTGGCTACAAAGATTTAAAAATAAGTGTTAACTTATCAGCTAAAGAGTTCCAGCAAAATAATTTAACCGAGAATATTTTACAAATAATAACAGACGTTAAAGTCGATCCAAAAGATGTAACACTTGAATTAACAGAACGAATTGCAATGATCGATGAAAAGGAAACGTTATCCAAACTAAAACAATTAAAGGAATATGGTATTCAAACGTCCATTGATGACTTCGGCACCGGCTATTCTTCTCTCGCTTATTTATCTATTTTCCCTATCGATACATTAAAAGTACCGAGAGAATTTACACAACTAGCTGATCATCGACCTGAAGAAAGAGCCATCGTGTCCACTATCCTTTCCCTTGCAAATACGTTAAACCTATCTGTCGTTGCTGAAGGAATTGAAACAGAAAAACAACTTAAGTTTCTACAAAAGAACAACTGTAAATAAATGCAAGGTTACTATTTCAGTAAACCACTTACTAGTCATCAATTTATAAAATTTCTACAAAAAACACCTAGTATGAACCAATAACTCATACTAGGTGTTTTTATCATGCTATTTGCGGACTACACAGCTATTCATCGACGCAGAGTGTCCGACTCACTTTATAATGTCGGAATTTTTTTTTCGTAATATTCCTCTGCAATCTCTTCATAAAAAGCTGCTGACGTCGTATAAAAATATGGAATTAGCCATAAGAATCCAATCCCGAGTGTAATACAACTTAATATAAACCAACCAATAACACTCAAACATAAAATGAAATACTCCATCTTATGTCCATCCATCATACGACGGCTTTCTGTAATCGCTTGATTTATAGAATACTCCGGGTGATCATTTATAATAAAGTACGTCATCGCATAAGAAAATGATTTAATAATGCCTGGGATAATGAACAGTAACGTCCATAAGAAAAGATAAAAATTTACTAATAAATATAATAAAAATGACTTTAAAAATCTCTTTCCCTCTGAAAACCAAATGAACACATTACCGATACTAGCTTGCTTTTCACGAAGGATATTTAAAGCAAGATAATATCCACCTAAAGTTAAAGGCCCAGTAACAAAAAATGTAAGGATATTTATTGAAATTGAATTTTTCGTTTCTTTCCAATCAAAAATTGAAGAAAATCCCCACTCAATACTAAAACTAAAAATCATGATTAGAATTGAAATAAGTAATGTCGCCCCGACAGCTAATCCCCATTTCCCTTCTAATGAATCTAATGCTTCTCCTTTTAAATCACCAATCATACGTAACCTCCTATACACAATAACTCTATTAGTATAGCATGTTCCTACTACAATTCATCTTTTGAAATATAGCGGTAAAAATGCGCTGTCGTTGTACTCACGTACGGACTAAGCCATAGAAAACCTATCCCAAGTGTAAAAATCGCTAAAATAGCCCACCCTATAAAGCTTAGCCATAAAAGAAATAGATCTAATTTATGCCCCTTCATCAGATTCTTACTTTCTTTCATTGCTTGCGAAACACTGTATTCCGGTTTTTCAACCATCACATAATATGTCATCGAATATGAAAAATACAAAATAGCCATTACAATAAACGAAATAGCTAATAAAATAAAGAAAACAATTATAAATGATGGATTTGCATTCTCATCAAGAAAACCTAATAGCCCAAATACAATCGTTCCTAACATCGGAACCCATGTACCTGTATATAACAAAATTGCAAGCATAGCCCACATTGTTTTCATCATTCTTTTAAAGCCACGAAATCCTTCAAATAAATAATCCACTCTAGCATCTTCTCGTTTGCTTATTTGTAGAAACAAATTCGTATGACCATATGTGGTAATGCCATAAGCCGCATAACTTAAAATTATCATAAGGCAGTAAAAAACCCCAAACGTAATAGCAGCTCCAATTGCCATTGTTTCTTCTTCAATTGAACCAGTTAAAATAGATGCTAAAATAAATATTATAACTCCCGGAATTAATACTATAAGCATTACAGCCATTGAAACGACGTAACTTACAATATGATATAAAATCGTTGATCCAACACCTAGTCCCCATTTTCCTTTTAAAGAGTGCAATGCTTCTCGCTTCATTTCACCGATCATTTATTCATCCCCTTTATAAATTGTTGTACATTCTCTACTTATACGAGCACCAATATAATTATACCATTTTTGTAAAATTATCCATTAACTACATAAAAAAATCCGTAAAGGCTTTGCCTTTACGGATTTTTTTATTTCATATCGGAAACGTTTAAACGGTTCACAGCGCGTTGTAATGCCATTTCTGCACGTTTAAAGTCAACATGTGCTTGTTTATCTTGCAGACGTTGCTCAGCACGACGCTTCGCTTCATTTGCACGATGGATATCGATATGGTTTGCTTCTTCAGCAGATGATGATAATACAGTTACTTTATCTGGACGAACTTCGATAAAGCCACCACTTACCGCTACATAATCAGTGTGTCCACCATTTTTCAGACGAACTGCACTAATTTTTAATGGTGCAACAGTTGGAATGTGACCTGGTAAAATCCCCATTTCCCCACTCTCTGCTTTTACACTTACCATTTCTACTTCTTTTTCGTAAACCGGTCCATCAGGAGTTACAATACTGACTGGAAATGTCTTCATACTTCGTCCCTCCTAAGGCCTTACGCCATCATTTTCTTCGCGTTTTCAATAACTTCTTCAATGCCACCAACTAAGCGGAATGCATCTTCTGGAAGGTCATCATATTTTCCTTCTAGAATTTCTTTGAAACCACGAACTGTGTCTTTTACAGGTACGTAAGAACCTTTTTGACCTGTAAACTGCTCCGCTACGTGGAAGTTTTGAGATAAGAAGAATTGAATACGACGAGCACGATGTACAACTAACTTATCTTCTTCAGATAACTCATCCATACCTAAGATAGCAATGATATCTTGAAGCTCTTTGTAACGTTGTAAAGTTTGCTGTACTTGACGAGCCACTTCATAATGCTCTTCTCCTACGATTTCTGGAGAAAGTGCACGAGATGTAGATGCTAATGGATCTACGGCTGGGTAAATACCCATTTGTGTTAAACGACGCTCTAAGTTTGTTGTTGCATCTAAGTGAGCGAACGTTGTAGCTGGTGCTGGGTCAGTATAGTCATCGGCTGGTACATAAACCGCTTGGATAGACGTGATAGACCCTTTATTTGTAGATGTAATACGCTCTTGTAATTGACCCATTTCTGTTGCAAGTGTTGGTTGGTAACCTACCGCAGATGGCATACGGCCAAGAAGGGCAGATACTTCAGAACCTGCTTGCGTGAAACGGAAGATATTATCGATGAACAGAAGTACGTCTTGTCCTTGCTCATCACGGAAATATTCAGCCATTGTTAAGCCTGTTAATGCAACACGTTGACGTGCTCCAGGTGGCTCGTTCATTTGTCCGAATACCATCGCAGTTTTCTTAATTACGCCAGAATCGCTCATTTCGTGGTATAAGTCATTACCCTCACGAGTACGCTCACCTACACCAGCGAATACAGAGATACCACCGTGCTCTTGTGCGATGTTGTTGATTAACTCCTGAATTAATACTGTTTTACCTACACCGGCACCACCGAATAGACCGATCTTACCACCCTTAATGTAAGGAGCAAGTAAGTCTACTACTTTAATACCAGTTTCAAGAATTTCTACTTTAGTAGATAATTCTTCGAATGCAGGTGCTTGACGGTGAATTGGATCACGACGTACATCCGCAGGAACCTCACCATCTAAGTCAATAGCATCACCTAATACGTTAAATACGCGACCAAGTGTTGCATCACCAACTGGTACAGAGATTGCTTTACCAGTATCTTCTACTTCTGTGCCACGAACAAGTCCATCTGTGGAAGACATCGCAACTGTACGAACTGTATCATCACCTAAATGAAGTGCAACTTCAAATGTTAAGTTAAGTTCACCGTTTTCGTTGCTCTGTTTTACCGTAAGGGCGTTGTAGATTTCTGGTAGCTTTCCGCCATCAAACTTAACGTCTACAACCGGACCCATGATTTGCGTAACGCGCCCTTTATTCATCGGGTTCCCTCCTAGCTTTCTTTTAATTAGCTAACTTTCTACGAGCAGCTAGCTTTTCATTTTTTATTAGTTTATAGCTTACGCGACTCTTTTGACAGAGCCGCCTACGCTTTTTATTACTATTCTAACGCTGCTGCTCCACCAACGATTTCCGTAATTTCTTGCGTAATCGCTGCCTGACGCGCACGGTTGAATGAAAGTGTAAGTGAATCGATAACTTCCATTGCGTTGTCTGTAGCACTCTTCATTGCTGTCATACGCGCTGCGTGCTCACTTGCTTTACCGTCTAGTAATGCACCGTACACTAAGCTTTCTGCGTATTGTGGCAATAGTACTTTTAAAATTTCTTCTTCAGAAGGTTCGAATTCATAAGCTGTCGTCGGTTTATCAGACGCCACATCAGTAAGCGGTAAAATTTTATTTTCCGTTACTTCTTGTGAAATTTTACTTACGTAATGGTTGTAGTAAATATACAGCTCATCATAAGCACCATCTGCGAACATCGCAATTGCTCGAGAAGCAAGGTCTTTAATATCAGTAAATGATGGGTGGTCAGATAATCCAACTACTTCATCAATGATATTAAAGCCGCGACGTTTTAAATAATCACGTCCTAGTCGTCCAAGCACAATAATTGAATATTGGTTTGAATCCATATTATGACGTTCACGAATTACGTTACTTACTGTACGTAATACGTTACTGTTATAACCACCTGCTAGTCCGCGATCAGATGTAATAACGATGTATCCTGTACGCTTTACAGGACGCGCATTTAGCATTGGATGATTAATTCCTTTACTTCCTTGCGCAATGCTCGCTACTACTTCTTGAATCTTTTCCATATACGGAACGAAAGATTTAGCATTTTGCTCTGCACGGTTTAACTTAGATGCAGATACCATCTCCATCGCTTTCGTAATTTGACTCGTTTTCTTTGTCGAGTTAATCTTCGCTTTTATATCGCGTAAAGATGCCACAGGTTTTCACCACCTTTTTTCCGGAAGTTGGCACGATTAGTAAGAATCCTCTTCCTAATCTACGTTGCAAGATATTCTTGCTCATGATTGAAGGAAAAGAATAGGTGCACCTACTCTTTTCCTTTACATAACCGTCAGCAATCTCAGAAATTGAGATGCCTTTATATATTATCTAGCTCCAGCGGCTTCCGCTTTTATTAATCTAGTTCCGCCTCTTAGCCGATGGGGCTAAACAGTCGGCTTCACTTTTTATTATTCAGAAGCTACGAATACTTTTTTAAATCCGTTAATTGCTGCTGCAAATTTGTCGTCATCCGCAAGTTTCTTAGTTGTGCGGATTTCTTCTAATAAGTCAGTCGCATTAGAATCTAACCAAGCATGGAATTCTTCTTCGAAACGAGTGATATCTACTACTGGGATATCATCTAGGAATCCACGTGTTAAAGCGTAAAGAATGATAACTTGTTTCTCTACACGTAACGGTTTGTGTAATCCTTGTTTTAATACCTCAACAGTACGAGCGCCACGGTTTAGTTTCGCTTGAGTTGCTTTATCTAGGTCAGAACCGAACTGAGCGAACGCTTCTAACTCACGGTAAGATGCAAGGTCAAGACGAAGTGTACCTGATACTTTACTCATTGCTTTAATCTGAGCAGATCCACCTACACGAGATACAGAAGTACCCGCATCGATCGCTGGACGTACGCCAGAGAAGAATAGGTCAGATTGTAAGAAGATTTGTCCATCCGTAATTGAAATTACGTTTGTTGGGATGTAAGCTGATACGTCCCCTGCTTGTGTTTCGATGAAAGGTAGTGCAGTTAAAGAACCGCCGCCTTTTGCATCACTTAATTTTGCTGCACGCTCTAATAAGCGAGAATGTAAGTAGAATACATCCCCTGGGTAAGCTTCACGACCTGGAGGACGACGTAATAGTAATGACAGCTCACGGTAAGCTGCTGCTTGTTTTGATAAGTCATCATATACTACTAATACGTGTTTACCATTGTACATGAACTCTTCACCCATTGTTACACCAGCGTAAGGAGCTAGGTATAATAATGGAGCTGGTTGAGAAGCAGATGCAGTTACAACGATTGTGTACTCTAATGCACCATGCTTACGTAGTGTTTCTACTACGTTACGTACAGTTGATTCTTTTTGTCCGATAGCTACGTAAATACAAATCATATCTTCATCTTTTTGGTTAATGATTGTATCTAGTGCAACTGCTGTTTTACCTGTTTGACGGTCACCGATGATTAACTCACGTTGACCACGGCCAATTGGTACAAGAGCGTCAATCGCTTTAATACCTGTTTGAAGTGGCTCATGAACAGATTTACGATCCATTACACCTGGTGCTGGACTTTCGATTGGACGAGTGTTTGTTGTATTGATTGGGCCTAAACCATCAACTGGTTGACCTAATGGGTTTACAACACGACCAATTAGTTCTTTTCCTACTGGTACTTGCATGATGCGACCAGTACGACGAACTTCGTCACCTTCACGGATTTCTGTGTAAGGTCCTAAAATGATAATACCTACGTTGTTTTCCTCTAAATTTTGTGCTAGTCCCATAACGCCGTTAGAGAACTCTACAAGTTCACCAGCCATAACGTTATCAAGACCATGAGCACGCGCGATACCGTCACCAACTTGGATAACTGTACCAACATCACTAACTTCGATTTCAGACTGATAGTTCTCGATTTGTTGCTTTATCAGTGCGCTAATTTCTTCAGCTCTGATGCTCATGTGCTTCACCCCTATCTATTCTTCATTAATTCACGCTGAATACGTGCTAATTTTCCTTGTAAACTTCCGTCATAAATGCGATTTCCAATACGTACTTTAATGCCGCCTAGTAAATCTTCATCTACAACATTTTTTACGCGAATTGCATCTTTTCCTGTTCTCTTTGCAAATGCTTCTGCAATGTTAAGCTTCTCTTCTTCTGATAGAAGACGAGTAGAATATACAGTTGCGTCCGCTACGTTACGTTCTTCATTAGCAAGAACAACATATTCATCTGCAATTTCAGGTAAGATATCAATGCGCTTGTTATCAATTAAAATATATAACGTATTTAAAATAGATTCAGAAACAGACCCGAATACGTTTGCAAGAAACGTTTTCTTTTGTTCCTTTGAAATGTTCGGTTGCGTTAAAAAGCTATGTAGTTCTCCGTTCTTTATATAAACGTTTTGTACAAGGCGTAATTCCTCTTCAAACATTTCTAATACGTGTTTTTCTTTAGCAATTTTAAAAAGAGCGACAGCATAACGTTTTGCTACAATCCCATTGCTCATCGCGCTTCTCCTACTTCTTTAATATAATCGCGAATTAACTTCACTTGATCTTCTTCTTTTAATTCTTTTTCAATTACTTTAGAAGCAATTTGAACAGATAAAGAAGCAACTTGTTCTTGTAAAGCAGCAATCGCTTGCTCTTTTTCGCGTTGAATTTCTTGTACAGCAGATGCTTTAATTGATTCTGCTTCTTCTTTCGCAGCAGCAACAATAGCATCTTTTTGATCTACAGCTTGTTTTTTCGCTCTTTCGATTAACTCTTGTGCTTCAACACGTGATTGTTTTAACATTTCACGTTGTTCTTCTACTAACTTCTTCGCTTCAGCGTTACTTCTTTCTGCAGCGTCGATTTCATTAGTAACATGCTCTTCACGTTCTTTCATAATCCCCATTAAAGGACCCCACGCGAATTTGCGTAGCATTACTAATAGAAGTAAGAAAATGAACAATGTATAAGCAATCGTTCCAAATGGAATGGCAGCCCCTAATAATAAAGTTGGCACAAGGATTCACTCCCTTCAAAATATCTAAATTGATCATATGAAAAAAAAAAGACATACGTTTCGTTCATAAAGCAATGGCGAAGAAAGTTCGGAAAAACACTCTTCGCCATCTATGTAAGGGGAGTCTCCCTTATTTGTTCATTACGATGAATGCAATAACTACACCGATGATTGGAAGTGCCTCAACTAAAGCAACCCCGATGAACATAATTGTTTGAAGTGCGCCTTTTAATTCTGGTTGACGAGCAACACCTTCGATTGTACGTGATACGATAAGACCGTTACCAATACCTGCACCTAATGCTGATAAACCAATTGCAATTGCAGCTGCGATTACACCTAAACTCATTTAATTTGTCCTCCTTTGTATTATAAAAAAATAAATTTTTTCTTACTTAAATTATATTAATGGTCATGACTTACTTTATGAGCCATATAAACCATCGTTAACATAACGAAAATAAATGCTTGGATTGATCCAACGAATACACTGAATCCCATCCATGCTAACATCGGCACAAGTGCACCTAATGCTCCAAGGAATGATGCTCCGCCCAGCTTAGCAAGTAATCCTAATAAGATCTCACCTGCATAAATGTTACCAAATAAACGAAGACCTAACGTTAATGTGTTAGCAAACTCCTCAATAACCTTTAATGGGAATAAGAATTTCATAGGTTGGAAATAACCTTTTACGTATTCTTTCGTACCCTTCATCTTAATTCCATAATAATGGGTGAGGGTAACTACCATCACGGCTAATGTTAATGTAACTGCTGGATCAGACGTTGGTGATCTCCACCATGCAATATGTTCGCCAGCTTCAGTTGCTGAATACATGAATGGTAAACCAAGGAAGTTCGATACGATGATAAACATGATAAGCGTAACGCCAAGCGTTAAGAAACGTCCACCTGTTTTCCAGTCCATCGTACTATTGATAATCCCTTTCACGAAGTCAAACACCCATTCCATGAAGTTTTGCATTCCTGTTGGGCGAAGAGCTAAGCTGCGAGTTCCGATAACAGCGATTAAGAAAACAATAACTGCTGCTACAGTAACCATCATAACTGATGACAAATCGAACGTTAAACCTAGAAATTCAACTAATTTACCGTGTTCCACTAGTAATTCACCTCTCTTCCCTGCTCTTATACTCTAAATAAAGAAAATCTATGATCATGACAAGGTATCCTGTCAGCAATCCTACACCTAAGCCCCACATCGCAATTAACTCTTGATATTTGGCTGCAAATAAAATTAATAACCCAATCGTGGCGAATCTTGAATATGTACTTACCGCTGTCGCCTTAAACTTCACGTTTTCTCCATTTGTCACGCGATCCAACAGCTTGTCTGTCCTGCGTGCAATGATGCGCAAACTAAGAAAACTGAAAATCGTTCCGATAATCAGTCCAAGAAATACATCCTTGTAAGAGGTGAATCCCCATCCTAGCACTAGAAGCGCAAGCAAGTAGTACATATATTTCTTTTGTCTTTGGACAAGTCCATGTACGTCTATCATCATTGCTCTCCCGAATAGTAATGTCGAATGAGTCGAATCATTGCGTATACCCCTGTTCCTAATCCGAGTAATAACCCTATAATAAGAAACAATGGAAACGTTCCAACCTTATTATCAATCCACTGCCCACCAAAGATCCCAACAAGAATAGAACCGACTAACTGAGCAAGAATACCTGACATTAAAGCATAAGCTTTTATATGGCTGCGATCGTTTTTTTGCAAGGATTCATCCCTCCAATATGTAACCCTCATTCACGATGTGTTAATAATAACTCATTTTTTTGCATAAATCCTATACAAAATAAAAAGTTTACATTTTCGTCACGGAATAGATGTATTTTTGTCACTGAAAGCCCTACCATCTATCCCCGTTGTTAGCATACAATAGGGTATTAACAGTGTCAACGAGAAATCGTAAAAAATCAAAAAATTTGAGTATTAGTCATTTCCTCCCAAAAATGAAAACGTTCCCCTTCTAAATACTGGTTAGAGATATGCAATTTCTAACAGTTTTCTCTTTATAATAGAAGGAAATGTTCACAAGTTTGTCACTATTATATTTTTACGATATAACGCTTTCCTTCCATAATATAGTTCTCTTTAGACGTAAGACTTCTATATTATATGTGATGTGTATGCAACTTATGTTGTATATACTATGTATATTTATCCTCTCCCCTCCCCTACTTGCTTACGTCAAAAAAAGACGAGCTGAGGAATCCCCCTGCTCGTCAGTTGTCTTACTTCGTTCCGAATAAACGGTCACCAGCATCACCAAGACCTGGTACTACATATCCGTGGTCATTTAATTTCTCATCTAATGCTGCTACATAAATATCAACATCAGGATGTTCTTCTTGTACTACTTTTACTCCTTCTGGAGCTGCAACGATACACATTAATTTAATTTGTTTTGCGCCGCGCTTTTTCAGAGAGTTAATTGCTTCAGCTGCAGAACCACCTGTTGCTAGCATCGGATCTAGTACGATAAAGTCACGCTCTTCTACATCCGTTGGAAGTTTCACATAGTATTCTACCGGTTGCAATGTTTTAGGGTCGCGGTATAAGCCAACGTGTCCTACTTTTGCTGCTGGAATTAATTTCAGAATTCCATCAACCATTCCTAAACCTGCACGTAAAATCGGAATTAAACCAAGTTTTTTACCAGCGATCACTTTTGTTGTCGCTTTGCTTACAGGAGTCTCAATTTCAATGTCTTTAAGTGGAAGGTCGCGAGTAATTTCAAAAGCCATTAAGCTTGCTACTTCGTCCACTAATTCACGAAAATCTTTCGTACCTGTATTCTTGTCGCGAATATATGTAATCTTATGTTGAATTAACGGGTGATCAAATACATACAGTTTTCCCATGTGAATCTCTCCTTTAGATGATATTCATGCGTTTGCACGCTTTTTTACACTATTTACGATTGTAAAGAAAACGCTACTAATATTCAAGGGCAAATTTGGAAAAGTCATGATTTACGATGAATCTATCTAGTATCTTTACCAATTATGGGAGCTGTATCCTTCATTATATCGCCAAAATTTATTCATCATTTGTATACATACTTAAAGAACAATATATGTCCACAAAAAAAACTGCCAAAACAATTATGTCTCAGCAGTCTTCTTCAATCTATTATAGATTTGGATACATTGGAAATTTGCTCGTTAACGCTTCTACACGCTTACGTGCTTCTTCTAATGCAGCTTCATTTTCATGATTTTTTAATGTGTAAGCAATAAGTGACGCAATTTCATCCATTTCTTCTAAACCGAAACCACGAGATGTTACAGCTGCTGTACCGATACGTACACCACTTGTTACAAATGGGCTTGCTGTTTCAAATGGAATTGTATTTTTGTTCACTGTAATACCAACTTCGTCTAATACGTGCTCTGCTACTTTACCTGTGATCTCTAGGTTACGAACATCAATTAGGATTAAGTGATTGTCTGTTCCACCCGAAACAAGTGTAAGTCCTTCTTTTTGAAGACCTTCAGCTAAGCGGTTCGCATTGTTAATGATATTTTGTGCATATGTTTTGAAATCATCTTGAAGTGCCTCACCAAACGCAACAGCTTTTGCAGCGATTACGTGCATAAGTGGACCACCTTGAATACCAGGGAAGATTGATTTATCAATTTGTTTTGCAAATTGCTCTTCACATAAAATCATACCACCACGTGGACCACGTAATGTTTTATGTGTTGTTGTTGTAACGAAATGTGCATGTGGCACTGGATTTGGATGTAAACCAGCCGCTACTAAACCTGCGATATGTGCCATATCAACCATTAAGTATGCGCCCACTTCATCTGCAATCTCACGGAATCGTTTGAAATCGATAACACGAGGGTATGCACTTGCACCTGCAACGATTAATTTTGGTTTATGTTCTTTCGCTTTTGCTAATACATCATCGTAATTAATACGGTGAGATTCAGCATCCACGCCATATTCTACGAAATTATATTGTACTCCACTGAAGTTAACAGGGCTTCCGTGTGTTAAGTGACCACCATGAGATAAATTCATACCAAGTACTGTATCGCCTTGCTCTAAAATCGTGAAGTATACTGCCATGTTCGCTTGTGCACCAGAATGCGGTTGAACATTTACGTGCTCTGCGCCGAAAATTTCTTTTACGCGATCACGTGCGATATCTTCTACTACGTCTACATGTTCACAACCACCATAGTAACGTTTCCCAGGATATCCTTCAGCATACTTATTCGTTAAAACAGAACCTTGCGCCTCCATTACTGCTTCACTTACGAAATTTTCCGAAGCAATTAACTCAATCTTCGAACGCTGTCTTCCTAGTTCTGCCTCAATTGCAGCAAATACCTTTTCATCTTGACGTTTTAAATGATCCACCAAAATCCCCCTTTTCTGAACGAATTACATCGATTCCCAACAGTTTTTTCTTATTTATTCAGAAAAAACGAAAATTCAGGTTGTAATTCTTTCGAACCTTCATGTTTTCAACTACATTCTAACATGACTTTCTATATCATAAAAGAAAAAAAAGACCGAAAATCGGTCTTTTCTTTCTTCCATAATAAAGTCAGACAACATACCTTATTCATAACTTTAACGGCAAGTGATAGTCTCTTCCTTCGCCGCATAAACAGCACGTGCTCCACCAATTAGCTTTCCACGTGTTGTTGCCATCGTTACATGTGCACTTCCAATTTCCTTCACACTAGTACGAACCGGAACAGCTACGTGCTTTAAATGCATACCGATAAATGTATCACCAATATCCATTCCCGCATCTGCTTTAATAAACTCAATTACTACCGGATCTTTCAAATTGTGATAAGCATATGTTGCTAATGCACCACCTGCTGATCTAACAGGCGTAACTGTTACAATTTCAAATTGATATTTCATCGCCAACTCTTTCTCAACTACTAAAGCACGGTTTAAATGCTCACAACATTGAAACGCCAACTCAATACCTGTTTGTTCTTGAAATTGTTTTAACTCAGAAAAAATCGCCTCTGCTACTTCCATCGTTCCTGATGTCCCAATTCTTTCTCCTAGCACTTCGCTCGTACTACACCCCACTACAAAAATTTGACCACTTTGTAATGAAGCTTGTTCTTGGAAATCAGAAAGCGAAATTTGTAGCTGTTCTCTTACCTTTACGATTTCTGTCATTACGCCTCTTCCTTTCACAGGTTGGTTCACCAAATTATATTTCCTACTGCTTCTAGTTAGAATCTATTACTTTGCTTCGTATGTTTTAATTTTTCCTACGCGGTTTTCGTGACGGCCGCCTTCAAATTCAGTTGTTAACCAAATTTTTGCGATGTCGCGTGCTAGACCAGCACCAATTACACGCTCGCCCATTGCTAACATGTTTGTATCGTTATGCTCTCTCGTTGCTCTCGCACTGAAAGTATCATGAACTAACGCACAACGAATACCATTTACTTTGTTTGCAGCAATTGACATACCGATGCCTGTCCCACAAACTAAAATACCACGATCTACTTCGCCATTTGCTACCATTTCCGCTGCTGGAAACGCAAAATCAGGGTAATCAACAGAACCAGCTTCACATTCACAACCTAAATCAATATATTCAATATTTAACTCTTCTAATAAACTTACAAGTTCTTTACGGATATTCATACCGCCGTGATCAGATGCTACTACTACTTTCATTTTTACCCCTCCAAAGTTTCAATCCATTATCTTCATTCTCACTTAATCCTTTAATGGGACGAAGTGATCTCCAATATCGTATTATACACGAAACATCAACCTTCTGAATGTTTTTTCAGTAAAGTTTGTACAAGTTTTTCCATCTCTTCTAATGTTTCTTTATAAATAGAGAGAGATCCGCCGAACGGATCTGAAATATCCTTACTCATCCCCTCAGTTACTCCATATAATGTATCTACTTTCCCTTCAACACTCGGATAATGCCCAAGGATAAGTTCCTTATGGTTTTCCGTCATTGTTACTACAATATCTGCCCAATCAATTAAGGATTCGTTTACCTGCTGCGAAGCATGATCGATTGCAATTCCCTTTTCAGCTAAAGCTTCCTTTGCATGTACCGACGCATCACTTCCAGGATAGGCGAAAACACCAGCAGATTGCACTTCAAACTTACCTTCTCCATAATGGCGCAGTAACGCCTCAGCCATCGGACTACGGCATGTATTTCCAGTGCAAACAAATAATACTCGTTTCATCTAAACCCACCCCTTTTCTCTATTTCCTTCCTTTTATCATAGCGTACATTACAATAGAACAAAAGAAATGTGAATATACGAAAGGCGCATTTCTCTTATATTTTTTCTAAGAAAAATGCGCCTTATCCACATATATGTGAAACCCTATTTCCAAGTGCCCAAAGTATTTTACCATATATAAGGAACAGACTACAAAACAAAATAAGGAATCCATTTCATACGAAACGGATTCCTTTCATGTGATAATTATTTCATTGTAACTTTCATTACCTCTGTTGAACCTTTTGTAGCAGTTACACCTACAGTTGTCTTAATAGACTCAGCTGCATCTGTGTTTGTAATAACGATTGGAGTAATTGTGCTTTTCGCTTTTTCACGAATTAATTCTAAGTCGAATGAGATTAATTTATCTCCAGCTTTTACAGCTTGTCCTTCAGAAACGTGAGCTTCAAAACCTTCGCCTTCCATTTTTACAGTTTCTAATCCAACGTGGATTAAAATTTCTGTACCGTTTTTCGCTTTAATTCCAATTGCATGTTTCGTGTGGAATAATTGTACGATTTCGCCATCAACTGGAGATACAACTACACCTTCAGTAGGATCGATTGCAACACCGTCACCCATCATACGACCAGCGAATACTGGATCTGGTACTTCTTCAATATTTTTCACCGCTCCAGTTAATGGAGCTACAATTGTTTCTTCATTTGTTTTTGAACCAAGACCGAATAATTTTTTAAACATAGGATAGTCCTCCTTATAATTTACCTAAAAGTTTATAGGGCAATCTCTATTAAAGATCAGAATAAACGTAAGACTTCATACTTCGAATATTATACTGTAAAAACGCTTTCGAAATAAATTACGTCATTACTACTAGACTCTTATTGTAGCGTCTCACAAAATTCCAGTCAATTCTGATTGTCTGAATAACAATAAGAAGTTAACTTCTACTTATATTTTCTCTTTTTTTACCTAACTTGTCTAGAGGTCTTTACTACATTTTATTTTTTGTTGTTAATTTGTAAAAATTTTTTCAAACTTTTTTCGAAATCCACTTGACTAAAGTAAGTAACTATTTTATTATTACTTACGTAAGGTAAGTTAATAACTTTTAGGAGGTTTTCAAAAATGATGGATTTCGGTCTTCTTATTATTCGTCTTATTATAGGTATTACATTCATGGGTCATGGTGCTCAAAAATTATTTGGTTGGTTCGGCGGTTACGGTTTAAAAGGAACAGGTGGCTGGATGGAATCAATCGGTTTACGCCCTGGTGTATTTATGGCATTTATGGCTGGTGCAACTGAACTATTAGGTGGTTTCTTATTCGCATCAGGTATTTTCACTGCAATCGGTTCATTATTTATTGTTGGAACAATGTTAATGGCGATCTTCACTGTTCATGGAAAAAACGGTTACTGGGTAACTCAAAATGGATATGAATATAACTTAATGTTAATCGCTGTTGCTATCGGTGTAGCTTTAATCGGTCCTGGCGCATACGTTTTACTATAATTTTTATCTTGAATCCGAGATTATTTAGGTGGAACTTACTTCATTGTGGTTGAAGTAAGTTCTTTTTATGTAATAAAAATATTATTTTCAGCAGGAGTTTTCCACTAACATCTTGTAAACAAACAATAAGTCGTCATATTTAGAAAGGGGATTTCAATCATGTTATCCATTAATCCAAATGAACAATCGGAAAAAGAGAATTACAAATTACTTACAGGAAGTATTATTCCACGCCCTGTCGCATTCGTTACTTCTGTAACAAAAGACGGCGTATTAAATGGAGCACCATATAGTTATTTCAATATTGTTGCTGCAAATCCACCACTTATCTCAGTTTCTGTACAACGAAAAGCTGGAGAAAGAAAAGACACTTCCCGAAACGCAATTGAAAAAGGAGAATTTGTCGTACATATCTCTGATGAATCATATGTAGCGGCAATTAACGAAACAGCAGCAAATCTCCCTCCAAATGAAAGTGAAATTGAATTAGCAAAATTAACACCAATTGAAAGTGATGTCATCTCCGTTCCAGGTGTAAAAGAAGCAAATATTCGAATGGAATGCGTACTAGAACGCGCAATCCCCCTTGGCGGAACAGAAGACTCAGCAGCTTGCGATCTACTAATTGGACGCGTCGTTCGCTTCCACGTCGCAGAACACCTATACGAAAAAGGACGCATTCATGCCGAAGGACTAAAACCAGTAAGCCGCCTAGCAGGACACAACTACGCAAAACTAGGAGAACAATTTGAATTAGTGAGGCCAATCTAAAAGCGGAAGCGGCTCGTTCAGAATCGCAGGGCATTGGAGCTCTCGACCTTGAAGCGTTCTTTGCTTCGAGCGAGAGAGCGAAATGACCGGAGATTCTAGCCGCTGGAGCTGGATAACAACTAAAAGCGGAAGCGGCTCGTTCAGAATGGGAGGAGGATGGAGCTTCTGACGTAGAGGCGCCTTTTGCCTCGCAGGAAGACGCGAAGCCACCGACCATTCTAGCCGCTGGAGCTGGATAACAACTAAAAGCGGAAGCGGCTCGCTCAGAATGGGAGGAGGATGGAGCTTCTGACGTAGAGGCGCTTTTTGCCTCGCAGGAAGACGCGAAGCCACCGACCATTCTAGCCGCTGGAGCTGGATAACAACTAAAAGCGGAAGCGGCTCGCTCAGAATGGGAGGAGGATGGAGCTTCTGACGTAGAGGCGCTTTTTGCCTCGCAGGAAGACGCGAAGCCACCGACCATTCTAGCCGCTGGAGCTGGATAACAACTAAAAGCGAAAACAGCTCGTTCAGAATAGAAGTAACAATAATATAAAAGGGTGTACCAAATTAATTTGGTACACCCTTTTCATAGAAGAAGAAAAATAATTTTTCATTATTGGTCATCGGTAAAAAGTAACAGTGTGATTGGTTATTGGATGATTGGTTGTCCTTTGGCCATCACAAATCTCATTTTTACAAAAGTGGTCTTCTTCTATGCCTTGAAGCGGAGTCTCACCACTTCAAGGTTTAAAAGTATTTTTCACCATCAAAGTCTAGTTCAATGGCGTAGTTTTTCGCATTAATTAAGTTAGATAACCTATTAGCTTGTCTCTCTAACTCTAAACCTTTTACACGATATACTTCAGGATCAAACATAGCTACTTTTACAAGCGACGATGTTTCACCGTACGAATATACATGTTCTTCTTTCTTACTCACGCCAAACTCTTTACACTTTCGAGCTTTTGCACGTAACTGCGTTGCAAGTTCTATCGCTTCAACAATCGTTATATTCTCTCCGTTGAAATTCACTTCATTTCGGATATTTGCTTCATACATTAATTTATCTAAAAGACGAAAATCAGCGCGAACTTCATCTAGCTCCTGTTCAACTTGTACCAATGTACGCGTCTGTTCTGGAAGTGTATCACCTTTTTCAATTTCAACAAATCCAATTTGGTTCATCTCTTCTTCTAATTCATGTATTCTTTTCGATAATACACTTTTTAATTTTACAGCTTCTGCCAAAGAAATGTTAGACATAGTATCCCCCTTATATCTCTTCTTTCTGCTCCTCTAAAGTAGGTACTTTCTCTTTTTTCGGTTTCCCAAGCTTAATTACGAAGAAGTAAAGGGAAAGCAATGTAATAAGAAAAACAATTAAAAACGGGTATGGAGAATAAAAAGCACGCGCTGCCTCCGTTTTCCCCGCAACAAACTTCAATGACTCAATATCTAAAAACTCAGCAAACATTTGTACACCGAGCATACTAAACCAAAAAACAAAAAAACTAATAATAATACCAAAAACTTGCTTCAATCTCGTCATCCATCTCATCCTTTCTATATGTTTAATTTTTTAGCGCAATCAGTATAGTACAAACAAAACTATGCACAGAAAGGAACTATCTTACCATTCGCGAATTAATTTAATCCAACCTAAAATTGAAATTTGTAAAATAATACCCCAAATAACAAGTAGTCGTAACCATCTCGGAAAAAAAGTTACAAATCGAATATACCATTCCAATAATTTGTTCATAACGCCCTCCCCCTAAAATTATATAGGAAAAAGGAGATATAATCCAAATCCAACCAAAATGATACCACCTACTATCTCACCATATGTACCGAGCATACCTTTCGCATGCCTACCAATGAATAAACCAGTCCACGCTAATAACATACTAATAAATCCAAAGAGTAATATCGTAATAACTGTCTGTGCTCCGTAAATACCAAGACTAAGCCCTACTGAAAAACTATCTATACTAACACCAAATGCAAATACGAATAAACTAATTCCAATAGGGGCTGTTCTAGTCTCTTCATTCTCTAAAATAGAGGAATACACAATATAAAATCCTAGTCCTATTAATAAAATAGCACCTGCAAAATGTGCAATGTCTCCATACTGCTCTGATAAAAAACGACCTAATACCATCCCAATAAATGGCATAATAATATGAAATATCCCTATCGTCACACCGATATACAGGATCTGTCTTATCTTTAAGGCCATCATTCCCATACCAAGACTCACCGAAAATGCATCCATCCCTAAGGCGAATGCCATAATTATTAAAGGTATTAGCTGTTCAAACGTCATTCATGTCCCTCCTCGGACGTGCTACTTCACAATATGCTTATCCGAGGAGAAATATTCTGTTTGCTAATCGTACCTTATCATTCAGTAATAATATGATGTCCTGCCGCTTTTGTTAAGCGATTCATAATCGCGTTTCCTATTCCTTCATTCGGGAACGATTCACTAAAAATAACATCCACTTCACTTGCATCAAACGTTCTAAGTACATCATATAATTTAGTCGCAACGCTAGCTAAATCACTTCGAACACCACATGATAATACAACATCCGCATTATATATATGGTGATACTCTTCTGTCGTTAATACACCTACTTTGAATCCTTCTTCCTTCTTCTCATCCACAAGGCGCTGGATAAACTCACGTGATCCTTCAACGATACTGAGCGGCGCTTTCGGTGCATAATGTGTATACTTCATTCCAGGTGATTTCGGTTTTTCCTTCTCATCCTTTAGAGCTGGATCTAAAGAAACCGTGCCAATCACCGCTTCCAATTGTTCTTTCGTAATCCCACCCGGGCGTAAAATCGTTGGAATAGCGCTCGTACAATCAATTACAGTCGATTCAACACCGACTCCTGTTGCACCACCATCTACAATACCTGCGATTTTCTCATTTAAATCTTCATATACGTGAGATGCTAACGTCGGGCTTGGACGACCTGAACGATTCGCACTCGGTGCTGCAACAGGTACATTTGCCTCTTCAATAAGAGCAAGAGCTACCGGATGATCAGGCATCCTCACTCCAACTGTATGAAGTCCTGCCGTCACCTTCTCTGAAATTCCTTCTTTTCTAGGTAAAATAATTGTTAACGGACCTGGCCAAAAATGCTCCATCAACTTCTCTGCAACTGGCGGAATTTCCTTCACAATACCATCTAACTGCGATTTTGTACCGATGTGGACAATAAGTGGATTATCACTCGGTCTTCCTTTCGCCTCAAAAATTTTCGCAATCGCTTCATCATTCATCGCGTTTGCACCTAGTCCATATACCGTTTCTGTAGGGAAGGCAATCGCCTCATTTTCCCTTAATAATTTTGCTGCTTCTTGTAACTGTGGATAATATTTTTTTCTTTCCACAACATTATCCACAACCCACATATTTGTATGCATTTTTTCCCACGTCCTTTTCTACCCTGAAATACTTGTCTATTTTTAGTTTACTATGAGATTTATCCAAAAGACAAACAAGGTTTATCCACAAAATGTGGATAAACCTAATTAATCCGTGGATAACTTTGTGAATAGCTGACAATTTAGTATTATTGCATTTGGCTCTTTTATATTTTTACAAAAGTGTTCTAACTGTCGAATTCCCTCTGGTACGTTCTCTTTCTCTATCGTAACAAAGTCAAAAAACTGAAAGATCGTTATAGATTGTGGATGATTTGTTAGTAAGTACAATTGTCGAATATTTTTTTCTTTCATATACTGCAAAAACATTTCAAAAAAATATAAGAAAGTCTGTTTATCCACATTAGGTGTGAATAAACAAGAACGAATAAGTGCGTTTTCTTCACTTTGTTCATATCCAATGACTGCCCGTATTTCTTCCGCCTCTTCCAAAATCATAAACTGTGCGTACAACTCATTTATTTTATCATCTTTTTTATTAGCTTGTACGAAAAAAGAATGCAATCTTTCCACATCTGCTTTCGTCGCAAAATATACCTTCTTCATAATAAATCCCTCCTCTTTTTTATATATGAGAAGGGATTTACGAATAGTACTATTTAGAGAATAAAGATGTAAAAGCTTCTACAATAAATAACTTAACTTCCGGCTTTTCTTCTTTCTCTTCTACTTTTACATACTCATTTCGCTTTTCTTGTTTTTGTTCCACAGGTTTCTCCACTTTTCCCACAGTTTTTGTTTCCTCTTTACTTGCAGGTTGTTCTTCTACTTTCGTTTCATTTTTTACTACTTTTTTTTCAGAAGCTGTTACTTTTTTTGCGACTTCCTGCTTTACAACTTTCTTTTCTTTCACCTCATCCTCTTTTTTCTCTTCTGCATTTACTACTTCTTCATCATCTATTTGTTTCACTTGCTCCTCTTCAGGAGATTCAGCCTTCACAACATGTTCTTCTTTCCTTACAGCTGTACCACTTGAAAAATCTAAGAAACACATTGGTGGAAATAGTACACACCACCAGTTTGCCCCTTCACCTTCCCCAATTGTAATTAAGACTGCTTCATATTCCCCTGCTGGATAAATAAAATTCCCATATACCTTTGTAGGAAACTTTACATTTTTACTGAATTTCACTTGAAATGAATCTTTACTTCCTTCTTTTTTCAACGTATTTGCTACTGTTTTTTCGATTTCTGGAATATGACTTTGAATGACTTTGCGTGCCTCTTCAAATGAAGTTAAATCAGCTACCCATCCATCAATTTGTGCTTTTACTTCATCACGCACTTTGCGCTTTAACGCCTGGTCTTTATCTGAATCACTATTTGCTAAAATCCGTAATCGAACGGCCTCTTTCGGAATAACTGAAGGCCCTTTCGCATCAGCTTTCATATATCCAAACTGCACAAGTAACTGTGCACCAATTAATAATAGAAGAAGATAAGCAATAACTTGTTTTTTCATTTCCTCCACCGTCCCTTCTACAAACAGTGTGGACAGACTTTCATCTTTCTAAACTATTAAATTCAAAATCTATATGAATTTTTCCACAAAAAAATAGAGTAAGGTGTAAACCTTACTCCATCTCCGCAAATACCATACGATCTTTTCCATTAATATCAAAAACAACCTCAACATGAGCATGTGGAAATGCTTGTTGTAACAGCCCTTTCACATCCTCACCTTGCCCTACTCCAATTTCAAATGCGACAATTGCTTTCTTCTGCAACACATTCGGCAACTCTTCCATAAAGCGGCGATAGAAATCTAAGCCGTCTTCACCGCCAACAAGCGCTCTCTTTGGCTCATGCTCTTTCACCACTGGAGAAAGACCACGCCAATCTTCTTCCGGTATATATGGAGGATTTGAAACAACAACATCTAACTTTTGACCCGTTTCATAAAATGGTGATAATAAATCACCATGATAGAACGTTACTTCTGCGCCCAAAGTTTTCGCATTTTCTTTTGCAACTTCAATCGACTCCTGCGCAATATCTACCGTATACACATGAAGATTTTTATTTTCTAAAGCAAGTGTAATCGAAATTGCTCCGCTACCTGTACCAATATCTGCTACATGTATTTTCTCATCACCAAAATGACGCTCGATTCTTTCTAACACTCCTACTATAAGCTCTTCTGTTTCTGGTCTTGGTATTAATACTTCTTCATTCACAAAGAACGATCTTCCATAAAACATTTCATGACCAATCATATATTGAATAGGAATACCTTCTACATGCTTGTGGATAAACTCTGTAAAACTTTTTTCTTGTTCCGCAGTTATTTCTTCACGCATGTTCATCAATAATCCTGTTCTATTCGTCTTTAATACATGACAAAGGACAATTTCTCCCGCATTTTCATCTCGTCCATTCTCCTGTAAAAAAGAAGAAGCCCATTTCAGGGCTTCATAGACACGCATTACTCAGCTGCCTCCATCCTTTGAGCCTGATCTTCCATTACTAAGGCATTGATGAAATCATCTAACTTACCTTGTAAGATTTGATCTAACTTTTGAATCGTTAAACCGATTCGATGGTCTGTAACACGGTTTTGCGGGAAGTTATACGTACGAATACGCTCTGAACGATCACCCGTACCAACAGCTTGTTTACGGTTTTGATCATACTCAGCTTGTGCTTCTTGTCTAAACTTATCATAAACACGTGCGCGTAATACTTTCATCGCTTTTTCTTTATTCTTAATTTGTGATTTCTCATCCTGACATGATACAACTACACCAGTCGGTAAATGCGTTAAACGTACCGCTGACATCGTTGTATTAACGCTCTGTCCACCAGGTCCACTAGAAGCGAATGTATCAACACGAACATCTTTCTCATGAATATCAATTTCTACTTCTTCTGCCTCTGGTAATACAGCTACAGTTGCTGTAGATGTATGGATACGTCCACCAGATTCCGTTTCAGGAACACGTTGTACACGGTGAGCGCCATTCTCGAATTTCAGCTTCGCGAAAGCACCTTTACCGTTAATCATAAAGATAATCTCTTTATATCCACCTAACTCTGTATAGCTAGCCTCGATAATCTCCGTTTTCCAACCTTGCACCTCAGCATAACGGCTATACATACGATATAAGTCACCAGCAAATAAAGCGGCCTCGTCGCCACCAGCAGCTCCACGAACCTCAACGATAACGTTCTTATCATCGTTAGGGTCTTTTGGTACAAGTAAAATTTTCAGACGCTCTGATAATGTTTTTTCTTGTGATTCTAACTCAGAAACCTCTTCTTTTACCATTTCACGCATTTCTGCGTCTAACTTATCTTCTAACATTGCTTTCGCATCTTTTAATTGCTCACGAACATCCTTATACTCACGATACACCTCTACCGTTTCCTGTATATCAGACTGTTCCTTTGAATATTCACGAAGCTTATTTGAATCACTAATAATTGCTGGGTCGCTTAGTAATTCATTTAACTTCTCATAACGATTTTCTACAGCTTGCAAACGATCTAACACATCATTCACCTCTACATCCTAGTATCTAATACAAATAGTATATGGTACTTACTCAAAAAAACGCAAATTATATTTAAAAGCGTAAGCGGCTTGCTCAGAATCGCAGGCCATTGGAACCCTCGACCTTGAAGCGCTTTTTGCTTCAAGCGAGAGAGTGAAATGGCTGGAGATTCTAGCCGCTGAAGCTAGATAATATATTTAAAAGTGGCGGTGGCTCGTTCAGCTCTGACCAGCTAAAGTTCTTTCGACCTAAAGGTGCTTTTTACCTTTCGGGCGGAAGGTTCTTAGATGCGAAGAGCTAGCCACCAGAACTAGATATATTTAAAAGCGTAAGCGGCTTGCTCAGAATCGCAGGCCATTGGAACTCTCGACCTTGAAGCGCTTTTTGCTTCAAGCGAGAGAGTGAAATGGCCGGAGATTCTAGCCGCTGGAGCTAGATATCACAACTTAAAGCGCAAGTGGCTCACACCACTCACACTCTCTATTCTGAAAAAAACCCGCCTTGCGCAGCGAGTTTTACTTATCTTTGTTTGTAGGAACTGCATGACAATGACGACAGCGTGGTTCATACGATTCTGAAGCACCAACTAAAATAATCGGATCATCAAATGCCGCTGGTTCTCCATCAATTAATCGTTGTGTACGACTTGCCGGAGATCCACATGCAGAACATACTGCTTGTAGTTTTGTTACATGTTCAGCAATCGCCATCAGCTGAGGAACTTGTCCAAATGGTAGACCACGGAAATCTTGGTCTAAACCAGCTACAATGACACGATAGCCACGATTTGCCAATACTTGCACCACTTCCACAATGTCCCCATCAAAGAATTGCACCTCATCGATTGCAATTACATCCATTTCTTCAGTGATATGTTCAAATATATCTTTTGAAGCTGAAACAGGAACTGCTTTTACCTTTAATCCGTTATGTGATACAACGTCTTCTTCACTATAGCGATTATCAATACATGGTTTAAATACAATTGCATGTTGTTTCGCAAATTGCGTACGACGCACACGGCGGATAAGCTCTTCTGATTTACCAGAAAACATACTACCGCAAATCACTTCAATCCAACCGTTCTGATTTATTAAGTACATGAAGCTCTCCTTTCATCTACTTTTTAATTAAAAGTAGGGTAAAGGTATAATATTTTCGCAAAAAAAACAGACAAGCGAATAGATACACTTGCCTGTTTTATGTTTTTATTACTTAAGACCGTATTTCTTATTGAAGCGGTCAACGCGTCCGTCTGCAGTAGCAAACTTCTGACGTCCAGTGTAGAATGGGTGAGAATCAGAACTGATCTCAACTTTTAGTAATGGATAAGTGTTACCATCTTCCCACTCAACAGTTTCGTTAGATCCTCTAGTAGATCCGCTTAAGAATTTGAAGCCTGTGTTTGTGTCCATGAATACAACTTTCTTGTAATCTGGGTGAATTCCTGCTTTCATTCTTTTCATCTCCTTCCGCCCTGAATCATTTTCGAAACAGAGTTTTTCATCTTCAGCTGCATACACAACTATATTGATGAAACACATATGATGAAATTATAACAAGGCTAACTTCATTTTGCAACTACCTGTTTTTGTCTTTTTAATTTTAAAAGCGCAAGCGGCTCGCTCAGCTCTGACCAGCTAAGGTTCTTTCGACCTAAAGGTGCTTTTTACCTTTCGGGCGGAAGGTTCTTAGATGCGAAGAGCTAGCCACCGGAACTGGATATCATTTAAAAGCAGAAGCGGCTCTCTCAGAATCGCAGGCTATTTAGAACTCTCGACCTTGAAGCGCTTTTTGCTTCGAGCGAGAGAGTGAAATGACCGGAGATTCTAGCCGCTGGAGCTGGATATTATCTTAAAATGGAGGCCGCTCATCCAACTAGAACCAACTAATGCCCTTCCACTCATCTCTCTTTAAGATCACCTAAAAAACATAAAAAACTCGCTTACCATAAAATAAGCGAGTCCCAATCTTTTCCCTTTACTTCGTTGTTACATATCTTTTCGAATCTGCAACAATGTTTTGTAAAAATTCTTCATTTGTCTTTGTTTGACGAAGTTTACGTAAGAAACCTTCAACAAAGTCTGGTGTATCACGCATTGTTTTACGAATACCCCATAGCTTGTCTAAATGTTCTTTCGGAATTAATAGATCCTCTTTACGTGTACCAGAACGGCGAATATCAATTGCCGGGAAGATACGACGCTCAGCTAATGAACGATCTAAATGAAGTTCCATATTTCCAGTTCCTTTAAATTCTTCGTAAATTACATCGTCCATACGAGATCCTGTATCAACAAGAGCTGTTGCTAAAATTGTTAAGCTACCGCCTTCTTCGATATTACGTGCAGCCCCAAAGAAACGCTTCGGTCTATGGAAGGCAGCTGGGTCGATACCACCCGATAATGTTCTACCACTTGGCGGAATAACAAGGTTGTAAGCTCGCGCTAAACGGGTAATACTATCCATTAAAATGATAACATCTTTTTTGTGCTCTACAAGACGCATTGCACGTTCTAACACAAGTTCTGCTACTTTAATATGATTTTCTGGTACTTCATCAAAAGTAGAGCTTACAACATCTCCTTTAACAGAACGTTCAATATCTGTTACTTCCTCTGGACGCTCATCAATTAAAAGGACAATTAATTCAGCTTCCGGATGATTTGTTGTAACACTGTGTGCGATTTCTTTTAATAGACTAGTTTTACCAGCCTTTGGAGGCGCGACAATTAAACCACGTTGTCCAAATCCAACTGGTGCAATTAAATCCATGATGCGTGTCGGTAACTTTTTCGGTTCCGTTTCCAATTTCATTTGGCGATCTGGGTATAATGGTGTTAATGCAGGGAAATGCACACGCTCTTTTGCTGACTCTGGATCATCTCCGTTTACAGCTTCAACTTGTAATAACCCAAAGTAGCGTTCATTTTCTTTCGGAGGTCGTACTTTACCAGAAACCTTATCTCCATTACGTAAATCGAAACGACGGATTTGCGAAGCTGAGATATAAATATCTTCTGAGCTTGGAGAGTAGTTGATAGGACGTAGGAATCCAAATCCTTCTGATTGAATAATTTCTAATACGCCTTCCATGAAGAAGAAACCTTCTTTTTCTGCTCGAGCTTTTAAAATGGCGAAGATTAACTCTTTTTTCGTTAATTTGCTATAATACGAAATTTTAAATTCTTTCGCAAGCTCGTATAACTCTTTTAATTTCATGTTTTCTAATGCTGCAATTGACAAATTCATTCAGACACCACACTTTAACGTTATTCTCTTTTCACATGGGTAAAGGGAAAAAATACGGAAGGCAAATAATTAATAATGAAAGGCAATAAGTTCAAGTAGGGTAATATTCACTATTGTAACCCTTTTATCTAGTTTTAATCAATACGTTGAAACACAAATACAAGAAGCGAAGACAAGAAAATTTGTCTTCGCTTTTTATTTAATCCAGCTTCAGCAGCTAGAATGGTCGGTGGCTTCACTTCTTCCTACGAGGCACAAAACGCCTCTTCGTCAGGAGTTCCAATGCCTTCCCCTTCTGAGCAAGCCACCTCCGCTTTTTACTTAATAACCAAGTTCGGTTTTTTATTTAAGCTGTGACGTCCGTCTACGAAGCGTACTGTGCCTGATTTTGCGCGCATAACAAGGGATTGTGTTGTTCCTACGCTACCTTTAAATTGAACGCCGCGTAGTAGTTCTCCGTCTGTTACGCCTGTTGCTGCGAAGATTGCATCGTCACCTTTTACTAAGTCCTCCATGCGAAGGATGCGGTTGATGTCTTCTATGCCCATCTTTTTGCAACGCGCCAATTCAGCTTCGTTTTGTGGTAATAATTTCCCGTGAATTTCTCCACCTAAACATTTTAATGCAACTGCTGCTAACACACCCTCAGGCGCGCCACCAGAGCCGAATAAAATATCTACACCTGTACGATCAAATGCGGTGTTGATTGCACCAGCTACGTCTCCATCATTAATCAATTTAATGCGAGCACCAGCTTTACGAATTTCTTCAATAATTGCTTGATGACGTGGACGGTTTAAAACTGTCGCTACAACATCTTCAATATCTTTGTTTTTCGCTTTCGCAACTGCACGTAAGTTATCGATAATAGGCGCATCAATATCGACCGCCCCAACTGCTTCTGGGCCAACCGCGATTTTATCCATGTACATGTCAGGAGCATGTAACAAATTACCATGATCTGCAATTGCAATAACAGCAAGAGCATTCCATCCACCAGCTGCTACAATGTTTGTCCCTTCTAAAGGATCAACTGCAACGTCTACACGCGGACCATATCCTGTACCTAATTTTTCTCCGATATATAGCATTGGTGCTTCATCCATTTCACCTTCACCAATTACAACTGTACCTTTCATCGGAATTGTATCAAATACATCACGCATAGCTGATGTTGCTGCACCGTCTGCCTCATCCTTTTTCCCGCGTCCCATCCAACGCGCTGATGATAAAGCTGCAGCCTCTGTTACACGTACTAACTCCATAGATAAACTTCTTTCCACGATAATCCCTCTCCTTTAAGTCTTTATATTTCTGCCGTATTTTGTGAACCGTGTTTTTCTATAAAGTGTACTTCCGCAAGTAGTGATGCTTCGCTTCCCCCTCGCGGAAGTATCACTTATGCGTTCTTCATTTCTTCAATTTCTTGCTTTGTCATTTGTTCTCGCCAAATGTTTGCACCAAGCCCTTTAAGCTTGTCTACTATATTTTCATAGCCACGATCAATATGCTCAAGTCCGGTTACTTCTGTAATTCCATCCGCCATCAATCCTGCAATAACAAGAGCTGCTCCAGCTCGCAAATCACTCGCTTTCACTTTTGCACCTTGTAATAAAACAGGACCAGTTACGATAGCTGACCGACCTTCTACTTTAATTTGCGCATTCATGCGACGTAATTCATCAATATGTTTAAAACGTGCGCCATAAATCGTATCCGTTACAACACCCGTTCCATGCGCCTTTGTTAAAAGTGTTGTAAATGGCTGTTGTAAATCTGTTGGGAAACCTGGATATACAAGCGTTTTTATATCAACTACTTTTAATCTTCTATCACCGTTCACTGTAATCTGGTCATCATTCGTTTCAACTTGGACACCAGCTTCTCTTAATTTTGCAGTAACTGACTCCAAATGCTGAGGAATAACATTATCAACTGTTACTTCTCCTCCTGACGCAGCACCTAAAATCATATACGTACCCGCTTCAATACGATCTGGAATGATCGTATGATGACAACCGTGCAATGAATCCACACCATCAATTCGGATTACATCTGTACCAGCACCTTTAATGCGTGCTCCCATGCTAGTTAACAATGTAGCTACATCAATAATCTCTGGTTCTTTCGCTGCGTTTTCAATAACAGTTCTACCTTTCGCTCGTACAGCTGCTAGCATAATATTAATCGTAGCTCCTACACTAACAACATCTAAATAAATACGTGCCCCTCGTAGTTCATCTGCTCTTAAATAGATAGCACCTTGTTCATTCGTAACATGTGCACCTAACGCTTCAAATCCTTTAATGTGCTGATCAATCGGCCTCGGTCCTAAGTGACATCCACCTGGAAGCCCAATAACAGCTTTTTTAAAACGGCCAAGCATCGCACCCATTAAATAATAAGAAGCACGCAATTTTTTCACTTTTCCATTTGGTAAAGGCATTGCAACCATGTTAGAAGGATCGACTACCATCTCTTCCTCCTGTCCATACGTTACTCTTCCTCCAATTTCCTCTAGTAAGTCTCCTAACATTTTCACGTCCGAAATATTAGGGACACCACCAATAGTTACTGGAGTATCTGCTAAAATTGTCGCTGGAATTAGTGCAACGGCGCTGTTCTTTGCACCACTCACACGAATTGTTCCATTTAAAGCTCTTCCGCCCTCAATTAGCAATTTTTCCATATTGAGCTCCCTTCTTGTGAATGTATTTACTTTCTATATTTTTATAGAAAGCTCCCCCTTAAGAATCTCAATCACTCTTTCCACCCTAACACTCAATAAATAGGAAACCATCATCTTCATTTCTCCTGTAATACAAAAAGATAAAGATTAACTATTTATCGAATTTACTTTATCAATTTAGATACATTATCACATTTATTAATAGGACTATGCACATTATTTTCTATTTCAAAAACAAAATGATAAAATCTTTAGACTTGTTCACGCTTTCATTATACAACGAAAGGAAACCGTCTAAAAGAGTAGACGGTTTCCAAAACGGAATTTTATTCTTACGCTTTACCGTTAGAACCGAATTCGCGAATTTTACCAATAACAGTTGCTTTGATAGCGTCGCGGCCAGGTCCGATAAATTTACGAGGATCGTAAACTTCTTGGTCTTTGTTTAATACTTCACGAACAGCTTTTGTAAACTCAATTTGGTTCTCAGTGTTTACGTTGATTTTTGAAGTACCTAAAGAGATAGCTTTTTCGATATCAGCAGTTGGGATACCAGTACCACCGTGTAATACTAAAGGTACGCCAGTGAAGTCACGAACTTGTTCCATTTCAGCGAATCCTAAGTTAGGCTCACCTTTGTAAGGACCGTGTACAGAACCTAAAGCTGGAGCTAGGCAATCGATACCTGTTGCTTCAACAAGGTGCTTACACTCAGCTGGGTCAGCGTAAATTACGCCTTCAGCGATTACGTCGTCTTCTTGTCCGCCAACTGTTCCAAGCTCAGCTTCAACAGATACGTTACGAGCGTGTGCGTATTCTACTACTTTTTTAGTAGTTTCTACGTTTTCTTCGAATGGGTGGTGAGAAGCGTCGATCATTACAGATGTGAAACCTGCATCGATTGCTTCTTTACATTTTTCGAAGCTTGAACCATGGTCAAGGTGAATCGCTACAGGAACAGTGATGTTCATTTCTTCGATTAAAGCTTTAACCATAGCTACAACTGTTTTGAAACCAGTCATATGACGAGCTGCACCCTCAGATACACCTAAGATTACAGGAGATTTTTCTTCTTCCGCAGCAGCTAAGATAGCTTGAGTCCACTCTAAGTTGTTCATGTTGAATTGACCAACTGCGTATTTTCCTTCTAGTGCTTTGTTTAGCATTTCTTTCATAGAAACTAAAGGCATGGTGAATCCTCCTAAAAAACGTTTTTTGTATCCGATAAGTTCTTATCGCTGGTAGTATGACCAGAATAAGGTAAAATATGTATATCTACATACCGGACTTTTTTCTACACTCAATAGGATAACAACTTGTACTCAAAAACTCAACCGTATTCACCTGCACAATAGTCCATGTAAACGCTTTTTTCCATATTTTTTATAAAAAATTCATTTTTAAGCCTCTACAGCGAGTTCATTTCTCACCGCTTGACGAATTTCATCAATATCAAATGGTTTAGCAAAATGCATTAAAGCACCTAAATCTTTTGCTTCTTGGATCATATCAAGCTCTCCATAAGCAGTCATTAAAATCACTTTAATACTCTCATCAATTTCTTTTACATGCTTTAAAATCTCTATACCATCCATACCTGGAATTTTCATATCTAACACAACTAAATCTGGATTATCTTTTTTCACGATATCTAAAGCTTGAAATCCATTCGCTGCTTGGAATGTCTGATAACCTTCTTTTTGGAACACTTCATGTAATAACACACGAATGCCATATTGATCATCAACGATTAAAATTTTCCCTTCCATAACTCCCAACCTTTCTGTGTAAGTACAAGATTTAAAGCTTCTTATATCATAACGATTAATTTTCGCTATTCTTTACCAAATTCCTTCCTATTTCTTTCTTATTTTACCGTTTCCTATTTTGTTATGCCACCTTCGATTTCACCTTTCTAAAAAAATAAACTATAATGAAAGCCGGTAAACACGTACGAAGGGAGTAACATTATGTTAAAAATTTTTTCAACCCAATTAAGCGGTTATTTCTCCAGAGTTTCTCAAAAAGAGGAAATGAATATAGAAGATAGCGCCCGTCTACTTGCTCAAGCATTAGTTGGCGAAGGTTTCATTTATTTACATGGTACAAATGAAATGGAGGGCGTTGTTGCTGAAGCACTATTCGGTGCTGAACCAATGAAGCAAGCAAAACGATTTTTTGAAAATGGTAAAGAAGTAGAAGTAACTTCTGCAGATCGTGTGCTTCTTATTAGCCGTTTTTCAACAGATGAAGAAGTTGTAGCAATAGCAAAAAAACTGCAAGCAGATGGACACTCTATTGTCGGCATCTCTGCTATTCAAGAAGGCAATGAATCACTAGAACAATATACAGATGTACATATTGATACAAAACTGTTAAAAGGGCTTATTCCAGACGATGAAGGTAATCGCTACGGATTCCCAAGCTTAATGATAGCTTTATTTGCATATCACGGAATCAAATTTACAATCGATGAAATGTTAAATGAATATTAAAAAAAGCGCCCTATTTCAGGCGCTTTTTTATTACTTGCTCTCTTTATTCGTAATAGAAGCTTTTACGAAGTCATGGAACAATGGCTGTGGACGGTTTGGACGAGAAACAAGTTCTGGGTGGAACTGTGCTGCCACGAACCAAGGGTGATCTTTTAATTCAATGATTTCAACTAGACGGCCATCTGGGCTTGTACCAGAGAATACAAATCCTTCTTTTTCCATATCCGGACGGAATTGATTGTTGAACTCATAACGATGACGATGACGCTCATATACAACCGGCTCATTGTAAGCATTGTATGCATTTGTTTCTTCAGCAAGCTTACATGGATATAGACCAAGACGAAGTGTACCACCTAAGTCTTCTACATCTTTTTGTTCTGGTAATAAGTCGATGATTGCATAAGGTGTGTCAGGATTGATTTCAGAAGAGTTAGCTCCTTCTAATCCTAATACGTTACGTGCGAATTCGATTGATGCAAGTTGCATACCTAAGCAAATTCCTAGGAATGGAACTTTGTTTTCACGAGCATATTGAATTGCAACGATTTTACCTTCTACACCACGATCACCGAAGCCACCTGGTACAAGGATACCATCTGTGTCTCCTACTAATTCTTGTACGTTCTCTGCTGTTACGTGCTCAGCATTTACCCATTTCACTTCTACATCTGTGTCGAAAGAGTAACCCGCATGACGAAGTGCTTCTACAACAGAAATGTATGCATCTTGAAGCTCTACGTATTTACCAACAAGAGCGATTTTTGTTTTCTTAGAAAGGTTACGCACTTTTTCAACTAGCGCAGTCCACTCTGTCATATCTGCAGCTGGATTGTCTAATTTTAAGTGATCGCAAACGATTTGGTCCATATTTTGCTCTTGAAGAGATAATGGAACTGCATATAAAGTATCTGCATCGCGTGCTTCAATAACTGCTTTTGTATCAATGTCACAGAATAATGCAAGCTTGTCTTTCATATCTTGAGAAACAGGCATTTCTGTACGAACAACGATAATATTTGGTTGAATACCTAAACTGCGAAGCTCTTTAACGCTATGTTGCGTTGGTTTTGTTTTCATTTCACCCGCTGCTTTTAAGTACGGGATTAACGTACAATGAATGTACATTACATTGTCACGACCGATGTCGCTCTTAATTTGACGGATTGCTTCTAAGAATGGTAGAGACTCGATGTCACCAACAGTTCCACCGATTTCTGTAATAACAACGTCCGCGTTTGTTTCGCGACCAGAACGGTATACGCGCTCTTTAATTTCGTTAGTAATGTGAGGAATAACTTGAACTGTTCCTCCTAGGTATTCACCACGACGCTCTTTTTGAAGAACTGAAGAGTAAATTTTACCTGTTGTTACGTTGCTGTATTTGTTTAAGTTGATGTCGATGAAACGCTCATAGTGACCAAGGTCTAAGTCAGTTTCTGCACCATCATCTGTTACGAATACCTCACCGTGTTGGTATGGGCTCATAGTCCCTGGGTCTACGTTAATGTATGGATCAAACTTTTGAATTGTTACGTTTAAACCACGATTTTTTAAAAGTCTTCCAAGAGATGCTGCTGTAATACCTTTACCTAAAGACGATACTACACCGCCTGTTACAAAAATATACTTAGTCATGAAAAAGCTCCCTTCTATTTTGCTGTTATATAATCACCGTTGCAAAGCGCAACGTATGTAGATAACACTGTATCCATCTTATTGTTAGACTCTTTTTATTTTCTAAACAAAAAACAAAAAAGAAAATTGCTCCCCTCATCACATAAAGTAATAAGTAGGGAGCAATTTTCTTTTATATTTACACTTTAAAAGTATTATCGTCCTTTTTTAAAGAGCCCAAAAATGATTCTACATGGACGATAATGAAAAGTCAAGAACTACAGTTCTTCCTCTTCTTCTTCTTCAGTTTCATCATACTCAAGTTCTTCTTCAGCGAAGTCATCTTCATCGTCCTCTAAATCATCAAGATCATCGTCGTCTCCGTCTTCGTCTTCAAGAACCTTGTCCAAATCTTCTACATCATCATCTTCGTCTTCATTTCCGTCTACATCATCAAAGTCATCTTCATCTTCTTCAATGTAGTCGTCAAAACCGTCTTCTTCAACTTTACGTTTCTTCTTCGGTTTTGGTTGAGGCAAGATTTCTTCATCAATTTGCTCATATGGGTACCAGCTACGTAATCCCCAACGATTTTCTCCTAAATTAATGAAACGTCCATCGATGTTTAAGTCTGTATAAAATTGTGCGATCTTCGCATTAACTTGCTCTTGAGATAGTCCCAGCACTTGAGCGATTTCTTGAACCAACTCGTTGAATGTCGTTGCTTGTTTTTTATCCCCTAAAACGCTATGTACAACTTCAATCATTGAACATTCTTTTAGCTCTTCTGGTGAATATTGCTTAAAATCCACTTATGCGGCACTTCCTTTCATCAAATATAACCTTATATATAACGGCCTGCTTAAAAAAATCCATACTATTCATTATAAACAAAAGTCGCACAAATATGCTACAAAAAAAACGGGAAACTTTTATAGGGTAGTAAAATTATAATTTGTGCATTCCTTATTTCGGAAGCATATGGGCCCCTTGTAATACATACCTAATTTGCATGTCTGTATATTCCTCGAGCGTATATAGCTTTTGCAACGCCCAACGTCGAAATCCCCACATCTGTCCTTGTATAAAAATATTATGCGCAAGAAGCTGTATTTCTTTTTTATTTAATGTAAATGTTCCGTTTTCCGTACACTGTTCTAAAATATTCTCAAACATTCCTACCATTTGAAACTCCTTTTCTAATACGTACGGGAGTGATTCTTTCGGTAAAAAGCGTACCTCTTGATACATTATTAATACTTCTTCCTGCAATTCGTCCATCACTTTAAAATAATTCGTTATTGCTATCTTTAAACTTTCTACACTTCCTTTTTCCGTACAAACTACTTCCTCTAACCTTTCTTTTACATGTTCATAAATACTATCACAAACTAAATACAAAACATCATCTTTTGTACGAATGTATTCATAAAGCGTTCCAATACTAAATCCAGCTGCCTTTGCAATCTCTCTCGTTGTTGTACGCGGAAATCCTTTTTGTTTAAACAGTTGTACTGCACCTTTAATCATTTGTTCACGCCTTAACGCAACTAATTTTTCATCTTTCACTGATGCATGCACATTATGTTTAACCATCCCCTTCACCTCTCTATTATTTTTTGGAAGGAAAAAGCGTAGGAAAATACCTACGCCCTTGATCCTACTTCGTTAACATACGAGAAATTACGAGCCTTTGAATCTCTTGTGTTCCTTCATATATCTGTGTAATCTTTGCATCTCGCATGTATCGCTCTACTGGATAATCTTTCGTATAACCGTAACCACCAAATACTTGTACCGCTTCCGTCGTCACCTTCATCGCTGCATCACCTGCAAATACTTTTGACATCGCTGACTCTTTCCCATACGGAAGCCCTTCCGATTCCAGCCAAGCTGCTTGATATGTTAGAAGACGCGCCGCCTCCACATCCGTTGCCATATCTGCAAGTTTAAAGCCAATCCCTTGTTGCGCCGCAATCGGCTTCCCAAACTGATGACGCTCTCTTGCATATTCTACGGAAGCATCTAAAGCCCCTTGTGCAATACCGACCGCTTGCGCCGCAATACCGTTACGGCCACCATCTAATGTTTGCATCGCTATCTTAAACCCTTGTCCTTCTTCCCCTAGTAAATTCTCTACAGGAATACGGCAATCTTCGAACATAATTTCAGTTGTTGGTGAAGAGCGAATCCCTAATTTACTCTCCTTCTTCCCAACTGAAAATCCTGGTGTATCACTTTCCACTATAAATGCACTCGTGCCACGCTGCTTCGATTCAGGATCAGTTAATGCGAAAACAACATAAATATCAGCAATACCACCATTAGTGATAAATATTTTTGATCCATTTAATACATAATGGTCTCCATCTCTTTTGGCGATCGTCTTCATTCCACCAGCATCCGATCCAGACCCTGGCTCCGTTAAGCCGTACGCACCAATTTTCTTTCCTTCAGCCATCGGTCGTAAAAATGTTTGCTTTTGCTCTTCTGTTCCAAATTTAAAAATTGGCCAACCAGCAAGCGAAGTATGTGCAGACAATGTTACACCTGTAGAAGCACATACACGCGATAATTCTTCAATAGCAATTACATACGCTAAGTAATCGCTTCCAATTCCGCCGTATTCTTCAGGCCACGGAATACCAGTTAAACCAAGCTCGGCCATTTGATCAAATATTGCACGATCAAACCTCTCTTCTTCATCACGCTCAGCTGCCGTCGGTGCTACTTCATTCTTAGCAAAGTCTCGAACCATTTTTCTTATCATTTCATGTTCTTCTGATAGTTTAAAATGCATGCCCGTCTCCCCCTTATGCTTTTATAAAGCCCGGCTAATAACAAGTTTCTGTATTTCGCTCGTTCCTTCATATATTTGCGTGATTTTCGCATCACGGAAAAATCTTTCTACTGGATAGTCCTTCGTATAACCGTATCCCCCAAATACTTGCACCGCTTCAATCGCAACTTCAACAGCTGTTTTAGAAGCGAATAATTTCGCAATAGATGCTTCCTTACCACATGGTAATCCTTGCGCTCTTAGCGATGCCGCCCTATATACGAGTAATCGCGCCGCTTCTACACTAGTTGCCATATCTGCAAGTTTGAAGCCAATCCCTTGCTGCGCCGCAATTGGCTTTCCGAATTGCTCACGTTCTTTCGCATAATCAATCGCACATTCAAGCGCCGCTTCAGCAATCCCTAATGCTTGCGCCCCAATCCCAATTCTTCCAACCTCTAAATTCGCCATTGCTACCTTAAATCCTTGTCCTTCTTCACCAAGTAAATTCTCAGCCGGTACCTTCATATCCTCGAACGTAAGTTGTACAGTGCGAGAACCGAGCAGTCCCATTTTATGCTCATCTTTACCGATAATTAAGCCTGGTGTATCTTTCTCTACTATGAATGCAGAAATCCCACTCTTTCCTGCCTCTGGATTTGTAGAAGCGAATACAATATATGTACTTGCTTCACCACCATTTGTAATGAACACCTTCGATCCATTAATAATGTAATGATCGCCTTTCTTCACAGCTCTTGATTTCAAACTTCCTGCATCCGATCCTGCATTTGGTTCTGTTAATGCAAATGCACCTAAATATTCACCAGTCGCAAGTTTAGAAACGTATTTCTCTTTCTGTTCTTCTGTTCCGAAATATAAAATCGGGTTCATTCCAACTGACGTATGTACAGCTAAAATTACACCAACCGTTGCGCTTACCTTTGAAATTTCTTCAATTGCTAAAATGTAAGAAATAAAATCCATTTCTGCCCCGCCGTATTTTGCAGGCGCTGGAATTCCCATTAATCCAAGCTCACCCATCTTCTGCAAAATCTCTTTTGGAAACACCCCTTGTTCCATACTAGGAACAAAGGGAGCAATTTCCTTCTGTGCAAAATCTCGAACCATTTTTCTCATCATTTGTTGCTCTTCATTAAAACGAAAGTTCATATACTCCGCCTCCATTTGCTATAAATCCTTTTAATAATTTGGTAAGACCACTATTTTGTAACAAAGGGGGATTTATTCGTAAACGTAGAAACCACGACCTGTTTTACGTCCTAACCATCCTGCATTTACGTACTTACGCAGTAATGGACATGGGCGGTATTTACTATCACCTAAACCTTCATGCAACACTTCCATAATATATAAACACGTGTCTAAACCGATAAAATCAGCGAGCGTTAAAGGACCCATCGGGTGATTCATACCAAGTTTCATTACTTCATCAATCGCTTCTTTCGTCGCTACACCTTCATATAACGTATAAATTGCTTCGTTAATCATCGGCAATAAAATACGATTCGATACAAATCCTGGGAAATCATTTACTTCAACTGGTACTTTGCCAATTTTCTTCGTAATATCTTCAATTGTTTTGTATACCGCATCATCTGTAGCCAAACCACGAATAATTTCAACAAGTTTCATAACCGGAACCGGATTCATAAAGTGCATACCGATTACTTTTTCCGGACGTTTCGTTACCGCGGCAATTTCTGTAATTGGCAAAGATGACGTATTTGTCGCTAAAATTGCGTGTTCTGGAGCAATTTCATCTAAATTCGCAAAGATTTTCTTTTTAATATCCATTTTCTCGACAGCTGCTTCGATAATAAGATCCGCTTCCTTCACACAATCTAAATCAAGCGTTACTGCAAGACGGTTTAATGTCGCTTCCTTTTCTTCTTCCTTCATGCGCCCCTTTTCTACTTGGCGTGCTAAGTTTTTCGTAATAATAGCCAATCCTCTATCTAATTGCTCCTGTTTTAAATCTTGTACCTTCACATCGTATCCTGCCATTGCACATACTTGTGCAATTCCTGATCCCATTTGTCCTGCACCAATTACAACAATTTTTTGTACACCCATTTCTTCTTCCCCCTTAATTTTTAATAAACTATATATCTTCTAATCTTAATTAGTGAACTTCAATCATCACTGCATCGCCTTGACCGCCACCACTACAAATCGAAGCAATTCCAATTCCACCGCCGCGTTGCTTAAGTGCATGGATTAGTGTAACGATAATGCGCGCTCCGCTTGCTCCAATCGGATGTCCCATCGCTACTGCGCCGCCATTTACATTCAATTTTTCTGGGTCAATTCCTGCGATTTCTGTACTTGCAATTGCTACTGCTGCAAATGCTTCATTAATCTCGAATAAATCGATGTCTTCAATTGTCTTGCCTGTTTTTTCAAGCAATGCGTTAATTGCATAACCTGGCGTTCTCGGGAAATCTTTAGACTCCACTGCAATTGCTGTATGTGCCAAAATTGTCGCTAACGGCTTTCTTCCTTCTTGCTTTGCTCTTTCTTCGCTCATTAATACAAGTGCAGCACCACCATCGTTTAAGCCTGGTGCATTACCAGCTGTCACTGTCGCTGTTTTATCAAATACAGGTTTTAATTTTGCTAACTTTTCAATTGTTGTATCCGCGCGTGGCGCCTCATCCTTTGCAACGACAATAGGATCGCCTTTTCTTTGCGGAATCGTTACTGGCACGATTTCCTCTTCAAAACGTCCTTCATTATGTGCTGAAACCGCACGCTGGTGGCTACAATATGCCCATTCATCTTGCGCTTCGCGAGAAATTCCATCTTCCTTCGCAACTTCTCCGCCATAAACACCCATGTGTATACCTGAAAATGCGCATGTTAAACCATCAGCAACGTTTAAATCAACGACTTCGTTGTTGCCCATTCTATATCCCCATCTTGCTCCTCGTAAAATGTAAGGACTGTTACTCATCGACTCCATACCACCAGCTACAATCAATGATTGATCGCCAGTACGAATAATTTGATCCGCTAACGTAACCGCACGAAGCCCCGATGCACAAACTTTATTCACTGTTTCCGTCTGCACTTCCCAAGGGATTCCAGCAGCCCTCGCCGCTTGGCGCGACGGAATTTGCCCCTGCCCACCTTGAATAACCGTTCCGAATATAACTTCCTCAACATCACTAGCAGAAACATTTGCTCTTTCAAGCGCCGCTTTAATTGCAATCCCTCCAAGTTCTGTTGCTTTTACATCTTTTAAAGATCCTCCAAATTTTCCAACTGGTGTTCTTGCAGCACTTAAAATAACTGTTTTACTCATGTTTCTTTCCCCCATTTCATTTTTTAACACTGAGCGCTCGCTCGGTATCCCTACGTTGAGAAGAGGTGCAATCATTGCACCTCTTTCTAAAGTTGTATGCATTCCTACAAACTAGATTGCTTCTTTCTTCTGTCCAATCACTGAGCGTTCTAAAATCTCTGTTACATCGAGAGTTTGAACTTTCTCTTCAACTTCTTTCGCTTTCGTCCCATCACTAATCATCGTTAAGCAATACGGACATCCTGTACCGATAATGGATGGCTGTACAGCTAATGCTTGTTCTGTACGAGCAACGTTAATGCGTGAACCTGTTGTTTCCTCCATCCACATTAAGCCACCACCTGCTCCACAGCACATTCCCGTTTCACGGTTACGTGCCATTTCTACAAGATTCACACCAGGAATCGCTTTCAAAATGTCACGCGGGGCTTCGTATACTTCGTTGTATCTTCCTAAGTAGCAGGAATCATGGTACGTAACTGTTTCCTCAATAGCGTGAACCGGTTTTAAGCGTCCTTCTTTCACCCACTGAGCTAACAGTTCTGTATGATGATAGACTTCTGCTTGCAAGCCAAAGTCCGGATACTCATTTTTAAATGTGTTATAAGCATGAGGGTCAATCGTAACGATTTTCTTCACTCCTGCTTTTTCAAATTCCTCGATATTTTTTGTCGCCATCTCTTGGAAGACAAATTCATTTCCAAGACGGCGCGGTGTATCCCCAGAGTTCTTTTCCTTATTACCGAGTATCGCAAATGAAATGCCTGCTTCGTTCATCAACTTCGCAAACGATATCGCAATCTTCTGACTACGATTATCATATGATCCCATTGAACCAACCCAGAATAAATATTCGAACTCCTCGCCAGCTTTCGATTTTTCTTTTACAGTTGGAACCGTTACTTCATCATCACCTTGGCGCCAAGTTTCACGCTCTTTACGGTTTAGACCCCACGGATTCCCTTGACGCTCGATGTTTGTCATCGCACGCTGTGCTTCCGCATCCATCTTTCCTTCTGTTAAAACGAGATAGCGGCGTAAATCAATAATTTTATCAACGTGCTCATTCATAACTGGACACTGATCCTCACAGTTACGACACGTTGTACAAGCCCAAATCTCTTCTTCTGTAATAACATCTCCAATTAAACTTGGATCGTAAGCGAGTGTTGCAGCCGCTGATTCTTGTTGCCCTTTCCCAGCTGCCATCATCGCTAACTGATTTCCTTGTGTATTATTAAAAGCAACTACTGGAACCCAAGGCGCTTTTGATGTTACTGCCGCTCCTTTATCAGTTAAATGATCGCGAAGTTTTAAAATTAAATCCATCGGCGATAACATTTTACCTGTTCCTGTTGCCGGACACATATTTGTACAACGACCACACTCTACGCAAGCGTATAAGTCAATAAGCTGATTTTGTCTAAAATCTTCGATTTTACCAACACCAAATGTTTCTTGTGTTTCATCTTCAAAGTCAATCTTTTCAAGTTTCCCTGGATTTGAAAGACGGCCGAAGAAAACGTTAGCTGGTCCCGCAATTAAATGCGCGTGTTTCGATTGTGGAACATAAACTAAAAATGTTAACAAAATTAGTAAATGCACCCACCAAGAGAAATAGAACACAGAAATGGCTACGGTTTCATTTATCCCTGAGAAAACGTAAGCGATTGCAGAAGCGATTGGCTCACTCCATGAAAGCTCCTCGCCATGCCATATAATTCCCATCCCATTACCGAGTAGCACAGAAATCATTAAGCCACCGATAAAGATAAGAACAAGGCCTGATTTGAAATTACGTTTTAAACGAACTAACTTCTCAACATAACGTCGATGAAAAGCCCAAAAGACTGCAATTAAAATAACAAGTGTGACAATTTCCTGGAAGAATGTAAATGCAGGGTATAGTGGTCCAAGTGGAAGATGTGATCCTGGTGCGAGTCCTTTCCAAACGAAGTCAATTGCTCCAAATTGGACAAGAATAAATCCGTAAAAGAACATAACGTGAATAATGCCGCTCTTTTTATCTTTCAGCAGCTTTTTCTGACCGAAAACATTGACCTTAAGGAGATCCCAACGCTCTTTAAAACGACGGTCAAATTCAATCTTTTTTCCTAACTGTATGTAGGCCATCCTCGTTCGTATAAGATACACAAACAAATATCCCGCATAAGCAATAACAGCAATGGCAGCCAGCCAATTCATGATCAGTAAGCTATTCATTTTTATGCTACCCCTCTCTTTGTAAGCCCTCTTTCTTTTTTAGAATCTTCAAAAACATATAATTTTCTGAATTTTATCCCCTACCTTCATTATATAATGAGTGAGCATTCAGTCAACAGTTTTTTGTTATACAACAACATATTTTTTAATAAAGCTGTTTATTTCGGTGAAACTATAAAGTGAAACTTTAATCATTAGAAGTTATTTACTCCCTACTAATTATTAGCCCACAAATAACCGAATAAAATGAATGTTTGATTTATAAAAAACAAATGGTGAAAAGACCGTGAAGGAGGGAATTTACTCATGTTCTTCTTATCTCTCTTATTAATAGGTATTGCTCTCTGGATTGTAATTGATCTTTCTTATGGGAGAATTGTTCATTTAAGGCGTGTACGTTCTCGTTCTTTCCCTTTACGTCAAAGTGATTTTCACCTTTATACATACGGAAAAGATTTGTATGACGCTCTATTTACTGATATAAAACAGGCGAAACACCATGTGCACGTTTTGTTTTTCATTGTAAAAAACGATACAATCAGCCGGGAATTTTTAAAGTTACTTATTGATAAGGCAAAGGAAGGAATTGAAGTAAGACTTCTACTCGATAGATTTGGGGGCCATCATTTATCAAACGAGGCCGTTCGCTCCCTACAAAAACATGGTGTCTCTTTTTCATTTTGTCACAAAGTAAAGTTTCCTTTTCCTTTCTTTTCTGCAAATCAAAGAAACCATAGAAAAATTACAGTTATCGACGGGAAAATTGGTTACATTGGGGGATTTAATATTGGTGAAGAGTATTTGGGACATAATGAGCGGTTAGGATTATGGAGGGACTATCATTTACGTCTTACAGGCGAAGGAGTACAAGATTTACAAAAGCAATTTTTACATGACTGGTTTGATGATACAAACCAAAATTTATTGGACGCTTCTCTTTATTTTCCGAAACAGCAACCCGGTACTATCGAACATCAATTTATTCCAACTGATGGTGCCTATTTACAACATACTTTTTTACATTTAATTGAAGGTGCAAAAAAGGAACTCTTTATCGGTACACCCTATTTCATTCCTGGAAGAAAAATTATGAACGCATTATTAGAAGCACGAAAACGAGGGGTTCAAATCACGATTCTCGTTCCAGAAAAAGCGGATCACCCCCTTGTTCGAGAAGCAAAATTCCCATATTGCCGAAAGTTAATACAAGCTGGCTGTAATATTTACGCATTTCAACAAGGTTTTTTTCACGCTAAAGTTATTATAGTTGATGACTATATCTGTGATATCGGAACTGCAAACTTTGATATGAGAAGTTTATATATTAACCATGAAATCAACTGCCTTTTATATGATGAACATTTTATACAAACAGTAAAAAATAAATTCCACGAAGATCTAGAAAATGCGTCATTACTTTCCTTGAAAGATGTTAGTCCGAATTCTCTCATTAATAGAGGCAAAGAATGGATAGGAACAATACTTGCTTTCTTCCTATAGGAAAGATAATGCATAAAGGAGATGTATTCATTATGATTATGCGTTTCGGATATGTCTCACATGCAATGGCACTCTGGGACTGTTCTCCGGCTAAAACGATGACATTTACAAGCTTTCAAAAGCTTAGTAAACAAGAACGAGAAGATAAATTATACGATGTTACGCGGCAGAATCTTGAGCATACAATACGTATTCTTCATTACAATATAGCGCATGAAATTCCATTATATCGCTTATCTTCTTCCATCGTCCCACTTGCAACACATCCCGAAGTCGAGTTTGATTACATCGGATTGTTCACACCGCTTTGGCGTACAATTGGGGCATTAATTAAAGAACATAATTTACGAGTAAGTTTTCATCCGAATCAATTTACACTATTTACAAGCGACAAACCACACATTACGACTAACGCTATTACAGATATGACCTATCATTATAAAGTATTAGATGCAATAGGCATTGCAGATTCTTCTTATATTAACATCCATGTAGGTGGTGCCTACGGAAATAAAGAAAAAGCGGTTGAACGTTTCCATGACAACATAAAAAAACTTCCTGCACATATAAAGAGGCAAATGACACTTGAAAATGATGATAAAACATATACAACTGCTGAAACTTTATCTATTTGCCAAAAAGAAAAGATCCCATTCGTATTTGATTATCACCATCACATGGCAAATCTTTGCGAAGAACCGTTAGAAGAGTTACTTCCTGCAATTTTTGAAACTTGGTCACATACAAATATCGTTCCTAAAGTTCACATTTCCTCTCCTAAATCAAAAAAAGAATTTAGGGCTCACGCGGAATATATTGATTTAGAGTTTATTAAACCTTTCTTACACGTTGCAAAAAAAATCAATCATAATTTCGATATTATGATTGAAAGTAAACAGAAAGATTTAGCGATGCTGCAATTCATACATGAATTATCCTCTATAAGAGGGGTAAAAAGAATAAGTAGCTCAACATTACAATGGTAAATTGTAATGTTGAGCTATTTTTTTCAAAAAAAGTAATTTTTTTAGTAAAAAACACCCTATTTTATATGCTATGATTGGAATTAGCATTTTCCACCTGTGATTCAACTTTATTGAAACGGAGTCATAATATGATTAATCAAAAAAAATACGTACACTTTGTCACGATGTACATAATTATATTTTCTCTTTGGATATTTCTTATCCCTAAGGACTTAAATATAAAAGAAATTGGAATTCTCTTCTTATTTTTTTTCGCTACACTCTTTTCTTGCTATTGCCTATATAAAGCAATTAAGAAAATGAAGCGCGGTGACAAATTATTTTGGGTTTTAGTACTATGCACTTGCCTATGTGGATTGACAATGGAGATAACTCTATTTCTTCATTCACTTTCTATATATGACCAAGTCATATTCTCGTATAAGGCATTGCCCTTTTTTATCGTACAATATATTTTGCTCTTTTCTGGCTTTGCTATAAAGTTCATAAAGCATTACTCTATTAGAGGACTAGCTCAATTTTCATTCGATAGCATCTTTATCGTTATTATGAATATTTATTTTACCTTAACTTTTATTTTGGACATTTCAAGCTTTCGTATGTTAACAACAGATACCTGGGTTTTAATTGGATATTTTATTGCACAATCATTAGTAATCTACGCCGTAATTAGTCTATATAGAAGAGAAGAATATTCTTCTAGCAGAATTTCATTAATTATCGGCTTTACTATTATACTCGTGTACGGATATATACACCTGTTTCAATTAAACGCAGGGATAAAACCTTCTTCTGAAGTCTCTTACTTAATACATACTGCTTCGATTTTATTAATTGGTTTGTCATCCATACTATATATTTTAGATAAACCAATACAGCATGAAACGAAAACAAAATATTATCGGTTTGATTATGTGCGCTTTATATTACCTTATTTTAGTATAATCATTACTTTTTCTTTTATTATCTTTCAACCTTGGGATGATAAGTTCATGTTGATCGGTCTAGTATTATCTCTTATCTTATTATTCTTACGACAACTTTATATGTGGAAAGATAATCAGGCACTAATCGATACATACGAGCAGTTGACTACACAACTAGAAGATAAAGTAGAAGAAGGTGCATCTGCTTTATCAAAAAGTGAACAACGTTATAAATCTTTATTCGAAGATCACCCGGATGCTGTTTTCTCTTTAAATATGTACGGTATTTTCCAGCAGTCTAATACAGCTTGCGAAAGCTTATTTACTGCCTACTATTGTGAAGTAGAAAGCTATTCCCTTTTACACTTTATTGACTCAAAAGACCATGATTTACTAAAGAAAGCTTTACAACTAACGAAAGAAGGTAGACCACAAACTTTAGAAGTTCGTACAAAGGAAAAAGAAGGTTACTACTATTACCTTCACATTACACTCATCCCTACTTTCATAAACAAGGAAGTTGTCGGGATGTTTGGCATAGCACGTGATATTACAACTTTATATGAAAAACAAAAACAAGTAGAACATTTAGCCTTTCATGATGCACTTACTGGATTACCAAATCGCCGTAAGTTTGAAAAAGATTTAAAAAACATTTTAAATACCGCTCAGGCTAGCGCAAATGATGTTGCCGTCATGTTTCTTGATTTAGATCGATTCAAAAAAATTAACGATAGACTCGGTCATGACGTCGGAGACTTGTTATTAATTGAAGTAGCAAAACGATTACGCAGTTGCCTACGTTCAAAAGATGTCGTTGCTCGCCAAGGTGGAGATGAGTTTACAATTCTATTACCAGATATGTACTCAGAAAAAAGTGCGGCCTTTATAGCTGAACAAATTTTAAATATTTTAAACAAACCATTCTTCATTAAAGATGAAGAACTGTCTATTACACCAAGTATCGGAATTGCAATGTACCCTGATTGTGGAACTGATGTAACAGCATTAATGAAAAATGCTGATATGGCTATGTATCGCGCGAAAGCAAATGGAAAAAACCGATTTGTTTTCTTCTCAAAAGAAATGAGTATCGCTCAAAATGAGAGTAACTTCTTAGAAGGAGAACTTTCAAAAGCATTACAACAAAATGAATTTTTCCTTGAATACCAGCCACAAGTAAGCACAAAAACAAAACAAGTTATTGGTTTTGAAGCATTAATTCGTTGGAAACATCCAAAGCTCGGTATCGTATCCCCAGCCCAATTTATCCCTCTAGCAGAGGAAACTGGATTCATTATTGAACTTGGAAATTGGATTTTACGTACTGCTTGCTTAGAAGCGAAAAGATGGCATAATCAAGGTTTCTCTCACTTAAAAGTCGGTGTAAATTTATCTGTAGTTCAATTTAATCATGCAGATTTAATCCCAACTATTTCAAAAGTTTTAGAAGAAACAGAGTTAAAACCAGAAGCACTAGATATCGAAATTACAGAAAGTATCGCCATTAACCAAAATCAATCTGTAGTTGCAAAACTAGAACAACTTCAAAATCTCGGTATTCAAATTTCAATTGATGACTTTGGAACTGGTTATAGTTCTTTAGCTTATTTAACAAAATATCCAATTAATACATTAAAAATTGCTCGAGAATTTATTTGCGGAATTACAACTAGTCCTTTAGAGGAAGCGATTATTTCTTCCATTATTACACTATCAAAAGAACTAAATTTAGAAGTTATCGCAGAAGGTGTAGAAACCGAAGAACAATGGAAATTTTTATATGAGCAAAACTGTGACCACATTCAAGGATTCTTTATTAGCAAGCCCGTTTCTAGTAAAGACGTTTGGAGGTTACTCCACAAAAAAACAACCGTCTAAGTAAGACGGTTGTTTTTTTAATATTCAAAAGGTAGGTCCGAAGCTAATTGTACCTCTTGATCATTATGAGAAATTACTTGGCTTTTCTCTAAAGCTGTATCTGTTAATGAAATACCCCATGCCATTGCTAACGTTAATAAACTACCAATAAGTAATTTTTTCATATTCCATCACCCACATTTTTTCTTTTAATATATCATGAAAATTTATCCATGCCGTATGCAATTATGCATATCCATTTTTTAGGGTTATTCATTGATTGATTTTATTTACGATTGTCTCTTTATATGCATGCATTTCTAATATATCAAAAAAGAAACTTGCTTTCTTATATGTGTCTTCAATCTCTGCCTCATCATACTCCAACCTTTCTAGACATTCACCTCTTTGATAGTACAGCTGCCCAATTAATGCCATACTATTAATTCGGCAAGATATTTCAATCGCCTTATTCACTTGATATAAGGCTTGTTCATATTGATTATCTAAGTATAATGCTTTTGCATGATTATATCTTACCTTCACGTCGAATTCTTCATTATCATGCAATGACTCTAATTGTTTCAATATACCTTCGAATAACTCAATACTCTTCTTAAAATAGCCATTTTCAGCATAAATATTTGCGATTGCATTTTCTATATAGAGGTTTTGGTATACATCTATTCCAGCTAATTGTTGGTTTAACAATTTTTTCAATTCTAAAATACAATATTCATAATCAATTTTCTTCAACATGTAAGCTGCTACATGATATTGCCATTGAAGAAACTGCTGGAATTCGGGATGATATTCTTCCTTTTTCAGCTCATTCCATACTCTATTATAAATCTCTTTATATTTTTTTTGCTTACATAGCGTAATGACTTGATCTTTAAACTGCTTTTTTCTCTCAATATCTGAATAAATGAGTACCTCATAAAAATGAATAATGGGAACTTGTAACTTTGCTGCAATACCTTGCAATATATCCATACTTGGGTATACTGCGCCTGATTCAATTCGGCTCACTTCCGATTGATGACATATGTTCTCGGATAACTGTTTTTGTGTTAATCCCCGCATTACCCTAATTTTCTTAATTTCACTTCCTAATTTTTCTGCGTGCATACTTACTCACCATCCCATTATAACAATATAATTTGTTAAGTTGTCATACCACTACAATAATGTGAGTTCGACAATTTTTGACATGAAATAATGCATAATATATATAAAATTCGGCAAATTCTTCATACAATTCGTCTCACATATAATAATAGATTAGTGGTTTTATAAATAAATTATAGAAGATTCGTCCGTGCCTTCGTTACATTCGGTCTTCTTTTTCCTTTATTAGCAGTAGCAGAAGTTATTCACACCCAAGAATTAGACAGAAATGAAGTAAAATTTGAAATTACTTAGCCTAATTTAACGCTTAAAAAATTACACAACCTCAAAATGATACGAAAAAAACATACTGAAAAAGTATTTAAAAGGTGAGATAAATGAGGCAGAAGCTCAACAAAAGTGAATGACAACTGAAATGAATATAGATTCCCAACCTACAAATAAAGCAACAAAAGAAAATCAAACCGAAGCTCGCCTTGCACAAACATATAAAAACTATAAAGTATATGGCCAAGATCTCATTGTAAAAGTAGATAAAAATGGAGTAATCACAACTGTTAGTGGTAAAGTTGTCCAAAACTTAGATCAACAACCTAATCTTACTATAACAAATTTTTTGTCGAAAAATGAAGTAAAATCTAAATTACACGATATACTTCAAATCCTGAGCGATGCGACTGTGACGAAACTCTCTATTGAAATACTTGTTTATAAGAAAAAAGAAGTTTACCATTCATAGGTAAACTTCTTTTCATATCCATCCCTTTTCTTCCGCAATTGTAATTGCCTCAATTCTATTTTTCGCATCAAGCTTCGTTAATACTTCAGAAATATAATTACGTACTGTACCTGGCGAAAGATAAAGTGCCTTGGCGATTTCATTTGCCGTCTTTCCCTCTTTCGCAAGTAGCAATACTTCTTTTTCGCGATCTGATAACGGATTTTGCTCCTGCCATAAGCCGAACATTAAATCTTGAGAAATCTCTCGTTTACCTTTCATTACGTTGCGAATCGATGCAGCTAAATCCTCGCTTGGGCTATCTTTTAATAAATATCCGTGCACACCAGCTTTCATTGCTCGTTCAAAATATCCAGGGCGCGCAAATGTTGTTAAAATCATTACTTTACATGCCGATTTTTCTTTCTTCAACGTTTCTGCAACATCTAATCCGCTTTGAATTGGCATTTCAATATCCATAATGCTTATGTCGGGTTTTAATGATTCAATTAGTTTTAGTGCCTCTTCTCCGTTCGCTGCTTGCCCAATTACTTCAATATCATCTTCTAGATCGAGTAGGGCTCCTAACGCACCACGAAGCATTCGCTGATCTTCTGCAATAATAATTCGAATCATGCCTTCACCTCATCTTTTCCTGTTCTAATAACAACTGGAACTTTTACTGTTAATAGTGTTCCTGGATTAATCGTACCCAGTTCAACAAATCCATCAATAAGAGCGATTCGCTCCTTCATACCACGAATACCATTCCCATCGTGATTTTGATCCGCTAAACCAATTCCGTTATCTTCTACTGTCAAAATCAATTCACCTTGTAATTCTCGTACAGAAACTATGCACCGCGTCGCCTTACTATGCTTTACAACATTCGTAACAGCTTCACGTAAACACATTCCTAAAATATTTTGTTCAATGGGTGATAGCGAACTTGCACTCGTTTCTTGTTTGATCTCTAATTCAATATTAGCAGCTTGTAAGATCGCTTTTATTTGCTCAAGCTCTTCTTCTACCGTAATCATGCGCATATCAGAAATTAATTCCCTTAGCTGTTTTAAAGCAGTTCGAGATGTTTGTGTAATCTCCTTCGCTTCCGTACTTGCGCGCTCTGGATTTTTGACGATTAGCTTTTCAACAAGCTGACTTTTTAACGTAATAAGAGATAGCGTATGCCCGAGCGTGTCATGAAGGTCCCTTGCAATACGCTGCCTCTCTTCACGTTTTACTAAGTCCTTAATTTGCTCGTTCGCTTCGTTTAATTGATTTCTTAACATCTTTTTCTGGTTAAAATTGCGCATACCAAATGGTGTAAGAAGCATTAAAATAAACATCGGAACGATATTTACTAAACTTGTCGGTGTTAGTTGATTCATATTTATAAATACAAATACTCCAAGCATTACAACTAACAAACATAGTAATATCCGAAATACTTTCTTACTTGGTGCAAATCCCATTGCACTTGCTGTGAAAAAGCCAAAGAATATCATGAAGGGATTATAAAATAAAGCAAATAAAAGCGTAAGTATCATTTGAATACAAGCCCACAAAATGAACGTCTTCTGAACAAAATAAAGTTGACGGTATGTGATCATGAAAACTATCAACATACCGCTTCCTATTACAAGCTTCCATCCCGATACTTGTGTTAAATTATAAATTGGAAATAACAAATAAACGAGCCACATATACGGAAAGAATCCCATATGTTTCGGAAAAATCTCAATCCTCTTCTTCTCTGTCATTTATACCGCTTCCTGTCTTTTTCTTATATATATTGATACTACAACAAATATAAGGAAATAGCCTCCTAATACCGCGATATTTTCCCAACCAATTGATTTTCCAGCTACAATATCCCATGCACCACTTCCGAAGTGATATGTTGGTGTCCATTCACCGATAGATCTTAGTATTTTCGGGAATACTTCGATTGGCATCCATAGACCGCCAATTACAGCTAAACTCATATTTAAAATATTCGCTAAACCCGCTGCTGCATCCGCCTTCTTAATAGAACCTATTACTGTTCCTAATGCTAAAAATGGTGTTACACCTAACAACAACCATAATCCAGCACCAATCCATTGCCCTACCGTTAACTCAACATGATTAATTAATATTCCTGCAATAAAATTAACTAAGATTGAAAAAGCATTTACTACTGTTTGAGCGATGATTTTTGCTGTTATATACGCTCCCTCTGGAAGTGGTGTAATTTTCAACAAATGTGTCCACCCTTGCCCTTTTTCCTGAGAAATCCTTACACCGAAACTAAAAAGTGCTGTCCCTACAATACTAAACGTCGCCATTGAGATTAAATAATGCGCTTTCCACGCATCTCCGTTTTGTGGCACTTGAATAACATTAGTGAAAATGTAGTAAAACATAACTGGCATTAATAATGAGAAAAAGATAAATAATTTATTGCGGAACGTACGTAAAATTTCTATTTTGCATTGCATCCATAAAGCTTTCATGCGATTTCCCCCTTCTGATTTGCCACAAACTGTTCAAATGCTTCATCAAGACTTCCACGTTCAACTGAAATATTTGTTACAGGTAAGTTCTTTTCATAAATTGCTTTTAAGGTTGCATCCGTATCTTCAGTTATTAAAGTGAAGTGACTTTCGTTTGATTGTACTTCTGTTACGCTTGGTAACTCTTTTAATAATTTTGCAGGAATACGTTCCTTCGAATAAAATGTAATTGTTTTTCGTGAAATCGTCGCTTTCATCTCATCTGGTGTACCATCTGCGATAATCTTTCCATTTGCAAACAATAAAATACGATTCGCCAATGCATCCGCTTCTTCTAAATAGTGCGTCGTTAAAATAATTGTTTTCCCTTCACTTGCTAACTTTCGAATCGTTTCCCAAAACGTTCTTCGAGACGTAATATCCATTCCAATCGTCGGTTCATCTAAAAATAGCAAATCTGGATTTCCTGCAAGTGCGAGTGCAAAATTTAACCTTCTCTTTTGACCTCCTGATAATTTCTCACATCTTTGCTTTCGCTCCGATTCTAAATTTGATAACTGTAGTAACGTTTCTTTCGCTACCGGATTCGTATAATAACTACGGAATAACTCAATTGCCTCTTCCACTGTAATGCTATCAATGACACTTACTTCTTGTAACATCGCGCCGAGTCTATTACGAACATCTCTATGCTTTGGACTCTTTCCAAATATAGAAACCGTTCCTTCCGTCGGATCCTTTAATCCAAGCATCATCGACATCGTCGTCGTTTTCCCTGCACCATTCGGTCCAAGCAATGCTACGATTTCTCCTTTATTCACATGAAATGAAACGTTATTTACTGCTTTTTTATGTTTAAATGTTTTAGAAACACTATTTACTTCAATAATCTTTTCCATCTCTCCACCCCCGCTGTTTCTTATATTTACATTGTATTCTTTGGAAAACTTAGGAAACAGTATGATGCGTCATGACATCGATATGACAATTGTCATGTATTCTTTATGAGAGGAATCAATCCGCCATACTGCAAGCGAGTAGCAGGACGAAAATAAACATGATACAATCGGGTAAGATATATATTCGAGGAAGGACAGTGGTTTTCATGATTATTCGTAATGAACAAGATTTAGAAGGCTTACGAAAAATCGGCCGCATCGTTGCGCTTGCACGTGAAGAAATGAAAAAAGAAGCGAAGCCAGGCATGACAACGAAAGAGCTTGATTTGATCGGTAAAAAAGTATTAGATGAGCATGGTGCTATTTCTGCACCTGAAAAAGAATATGATTTCCCTGGCGTAACTTGCATCAGTGTAAACGAAGAAGTTGCTCACGGTATTCCAGGTGATCGTGTATTAAAAGAAGGCGACCTTGTAAATGTCGACGTATCTGCAGCACTTGATGGTTATTATGCAGATACAGGTATTTCATTTGTACTTGGAGAAGATGAAGCAAAAGAAAAGCTTTGCCAAGCAGCTGTTGATGCCTTTTGGGCAGCAATGAAAAAGGTGAAAGCTGGTTCAAAACAAAACCAAATTGGTCGTGCCGTTTCAAACTTTGCACATAAAAATGGATACAATGTTATTCAAAACTTAACTGGTCACGGTATTGGTCTTAGCTTACATGAAGCACCAAACCACATTTTAAGCTATTTTGATCCAATGGATAATGCGCTTCTAAAAGACGGTCTTGTTATCGCTGTAGAGCCATTCATTTCTATGAAAGCTGATCATATTATCGAACGTGGCGATGATGGTTGGACATTCGTTACACCTGATAAAAGCCTTGTTGCACAATGTGAACATACAGTCGTCGTAACACGCGGCGAACCGATAATTTTAACAGAAATATAAAATTAAAAATGACCGTTTTTTAGAATTTTTCTACTAAAACGGTCATTTTTAATTTTTGGAAAATACTTGTTAAACCGCTGTTGAACTCTTTATCATTTAAGTATATAATCTTTAGCGAAGGTTATTCATAATCATCTTTAAGAGAAGATAACACTATTATCAAAAGGGATACCTTCTTTTTTCTTATGTAAAACAGCTTCAAAAATGACCGCAGTAATGATTTAGCCGAATATTATAAATAACTTATATTCCACTAAATCCGAAAAGGAACTGTACCATCTTAACTTCGGTCCACAAATTGTACAACTCTCTCTAGGCAGAAAGCTAATTTTCATAAATGTAATAAGTGACATTCTCAAGATACAATTATCTCAATTTCATATTACATAAATGAATATTTTCAAAGTGCATATTGTCTTCACCCTAACCAAAATCAACCCTATTCAGATTTTTTCCACATAATTTTAAAGCAAAAAACAAACTTTTAACTTGGGATACATTACTTTGGTTAGCATGTATCGTAAAACCTACCTTTATGACTATCCAGTTCATAACACATTCACAAGAAAATGCTCTTGTATATAAAGGTCTGATATCGTTCCTTTTATCAGCATACTTTCGACATTTTTTGTCGAATTATGTATATTCCAGATTTTTACGTTACTTTATATATGCCTTTAATTAAACATCTATTCTGTCAGAGAACGTACATAGAAACGGAGGGATAGTAGCAACAAATACTTTATAATAACTAACTTTTTTTATATTCCATTTGTTCATGTGGAATATATTCCTCAGTGAACAAATGAATGTTCAAAGGAGGCAAAATGAAAAAACTTTTCAATATATGTTTAATTGTATTTGTACTATTTTCACAGTTTATTAGTTTCCCGTACAATCAGGCAAAAGCTGAGACTTTAAAGGAAACTTCATTATTTGACACTGTTGAGATGAAAGATGGAACGGATCATATTATTGACGAAGCAAAAAATCCTAACAACTTAATAAAGATAGGATCAACCATTCAAGTAGAATATGCTTGGTCAATAAAGGATCAACAAGTTGTACATGCAAACGATACAGCAGTAATTCAAATACCACTTGCATTAAAAGTATCTAAAGATTTACAAGGAGATTTAGTAACAGATCAAAAAAATATTGGTCAATATTTTATAGCAGCTAAAGATAATAAATTAAAACTAATATTTAATGATCAAGTAGAAAATTCGAAAGATGCTAAAGGAAAAATTAAAATCGATACTGTGTTTAACCCAACTTTAAAAGCTGAAGAGAAATCAGTTCAAATCGCTTTTCCTTTAGGAACACTGGTTCAGCCTATAACAGTTCCTATTCAAGTAGAAGATTCTAAAGAAGATGGCACCAAACAGGATACTAATAAACAAGTGCCAGATCAAGTAGCTAAACCTACTACTGATAACCCGGAACAAAACCCAGCAACTAAACCTGCTACTGATAATCCGGAACAAAACCCAGCAACTAGACCTGTTACTGATAATCCGGAACAAAATTCAGCAACTAAACCTGCTACTGACAATCCGGAACAAAATTCAGCAACTAAACCTGCTACCGACAATCCGGAACAAAATCCAGTAACTAAACCTGTTACTGACAATCCGGAACAAAACCCAGCAACTAACCCTGCTACTGATAACCCGGAACAAAATCTAGCAAGCGATCCTGCTGAGAGTACGAATTCAGGTCCAAAGCAAATAACAACAAACATTTTAACGGGTGTAAAGTTGACGGACAAAGACGGAAAACCATTTACAGAGGATAACCGTCCAAGTACAGATTCCCCTGCCAACATTGAGTTTACATGGGAACTTTTAAAATCAATGAATGTGAAAAGCGGAGATTACTATATTTTTGATCTTCCTAAACACTTTAAGATTTACAATACAATTAACAGTCCTTTATACGATAGTGAAAACAATCCAATTGGTAATTTCACTGTTACAAAAGATGGAAAAGTCACGATGACATTCAACGATTATGTTGAAGAACATCCAGATGTTGTTGGTAACCTACAATTAAAGACCGAATTTAATAAAGCTGAAATTAAAGGTACAACAACACAAGAAATTCCTTTCCCAATTAAAGATAAAGATGTTTCTATTACAGTTGACTTTAAGCCTAATATACAAACAACTACGAATAAAAAAGGGTTACCTGATAGACCAATTAATACAAATGAAATTAATTGGACAGTAGAGATGAACAAAACGAAAGACACTCTTAAAAACGCTGTTTTTAAAGATAACATCCCACAAGGTACAAGTTTAAATAAGGATTCTATTAAAGTTTATTATTTAGAAGTTGATGTTAACGGAAACGCAACACGTGGTAAAGAAGCTGATCCAGCAGATTACAAAATTATTTCATCAGATGGTTCAAAATTGGAGATTGCTTTTAAGGAAAATATCAGTAAAGCATACCAAATCGAATATGTCACAAAAATTACTGATGAAAATGTAAAAGACTTCCGAAATAACGTTACGATAACGAGTGATAATCAAAAACAACAAAACGCAAGTGCTACTGTTACTGTCTCTCGTGGTACACATTTAAACAAAACAAGTAAATATGATCCAAAGACGCAAACGATTGAATGGACAATTACTTACAACGGTGATCAAAGAAATATCAAAAAAACAGATGCACTTTTAAAAGATATTTTTGACGATACACATGAACTAGATGCAAATTCTATCGTTGTGAAAAACGCTTCCTACGATGATAATGGAAGGCTTGTAACAGGAGATACTGTTAATAATTACACTGTAAGTAAGAAGAAGAATGGATTCGACTTACAGTTTAATGAGGATATTAATAGCGCTTATGTAATTTCCTATAAAACAAAGCCAACTGGTAATGTCATAAAAGATGGAAAAGTAAAAAATACAGTTACAGCTGATAATGGTTCAAGTAAAGAAAATGAAATTGGCTTCAAGCAGCAAAATATTATTAAATCTAATAATAAAGCTGAAACAAACTATAAAGACAAAACAACAACCTGGACAATTACAGTAAATAATAATAACTATCCATTAAACAACGCGATCATTACGGATACCTTTGGCCATGGTGGATTACAATTAAAAGATAAGAAACTAGAAATTAAAGACGGAGATTATACCCTTCAAGCTGGGACTGACTATGTTTTAGATGTAACGGATAAAGGTTTCAAAATTACCCTTATAGGTACATATCAGTCTAATATGACAAAGACATTAGTCGTAAAATATACGACAGACTTTGATTATACAAAATTAGAAAGTGGTAAAACTTCATTTAAAAATACAGGTAACCTATCTTGGATAGATACGGATTCTAATCCACAATCAAATAAAGTTGAAGCTAATTTTGATCCTGATAATTTTACAAAGGCAAATGGTTATAAATACGGTTCTTATAACGCCCAAACGAAGGAAATTACTTGGGTAATAGGCTTTAAGTATAATAATGTTGAGATTAAAGATCCTTATGTTATAGACGTAATACAAGATAAACAAAAGTTAGTACCAGGATCCATTGAAGTACGCGATATGATTTTAAATGGAAGTCCTGATAATGCACAACCTGGTAATGCTGTACATGCCCATCAACTTAAGAACGAAAACAAAATGAACTTTCGTTCAAACAAACTAAAAAACACGTAATGTACTTTTGG
>NZ_JAQFUL010000007.1:0-111820 GCF_027716265.1 Bacillus cereus group sp. Bc031 | reverse complement strand
TATTACGTGAAAAAATATAATGAAGTACCAAAACATCAACACAAACGTGCACTCGTTCTAACCGCAAGAAAACTTGTACGATTGGTGGATGCGCTACTACGTAGTCACCAACTCTTTACGCCAGAAAGGTGCGTGAAAGTGTGACATAAAACTTGTCATCGCTACCTTTCAATTAATTTCCAGTAAATTACATGTATTACTGGTCTAGTTTCGTGATGTCTTTTTTAAATAAATAGTACTTTGATAACTAAAAATTCTGTTGTTTTTCAGTTGACATACTACCGCAGGTCTTTATATATGTTTCTTATCATCACTGTACCCAAAAGATCACTTTTATAACCTTTTAGATAGTTACTATTATTTCACATGATTCATAACATAAGATGCAAATTCTGCTGCATCTCCTTCAAAAAAAATCCCCATCTTTAAAACTTATTTGCGTTTAAATGATGGGATGCCTCATGGTCTTCTTTTATTTTTTGTTTTTTATAACTTTCATCAGCTAACATTTCTAGTTCTGCTGTTATTTCTGATTTTTCAAGCTCTCTTTCTTGCGAAAACTTCCTTGAAATATAAACAATAACACTACCAACGTACAACACAAAGCATATAATAAGTGCAGTATTTTCATAGAGACTTAGCTCCAACACAGTCACTCCTAATCCATTCGTATTTTCATGCTTCATTAATTGGAATTTCCCTACTAATCCATTTGCTATTGTAACATAAAAACACCGTTTCTTGGAATCTTTCATCCTACTAAAAGAGGCATGATTGTTTCATCATGCCTCTGAAATATGTTGAATGATTGTTTGAATTGCTTCTTTTCCATTATATTTTTTTAGAGCTGTTCTATACACTTCATTATTTTGATTTAATTCTTCGACATGCCTTATAAGAGATTTCACAGTCACATCTTCTTCATACAATACGGAAGCATATCCTTGTCTCTCAAAAGACTCCGCATTTAGTATTTGATCTCCACGACTTGCAAATTTCGATAGTGGAATTAAAACCATCGGCTTTTGCAATGTTAAAAACTCAAAAATGGCATTAGAGCCCGCACGTGAAATAACAAAATCTGTTATGGCTAATATATCTGGCAGTTCTCCGTGTACATACTCAAATTGTTTATATCCTTCTTTATTTTGTAAACTATCATCAAGATTACCTTTTCCGCAAAGGTGAACAATTTGATATTTTTTCAGAAGTTCTGGTAACGCTTCTCGAACCGTTTCATTAATTTTTTTTGCGCCCAAACTTCCTCCCATGATTGTAATAACTGGCTTTTTACGTGAAAAACCTAAAAATGCTAAACCTTTTTCACGATTTCCCTTTAGTACTTCTTCACGTACAGGAGATCCTGTATAAATTACTTTTTCTTTCGGTAAATGTTTCGCAGCTTCTTCAAATGTAACAAATATTTTTGAAGCGAAACGGAGCGCAATTTTGTTTGCTAGTCCTGGCGTCATATCAGATTCATGTAATAAAACTGGTACCCTGTTTAACCATCCTCCAATTACGACTGGTACAGATACGAAACCACCTTTTGAAAAAATTACATCTGGTTTTAGTTTTCGAATCCTTACATACGCATCCATAACACCCTTCATCACAAGAAAAGGATCTTTTATATTTTTTAAATCAAAATAACGGCGTAGCTTTCCGCTCGCAATACTATAGTACGGAATGCCTTCCTTTTCTATAATCGTTTTCTCAATTCCTTGATGAGAACCAATATAAGAAATATCCCAATTTTGTTCTTGTAAATGTGGAATGATGGCTAAATTAGGTGTTACATGCCCTGCCGAACCGCCACCTGTAAAGACTATTTTTTTCATACGTCTCCCCCTTCTAGACTATAATACACTAAAATATCTTGCCTCGGGGTGAGAAAATACCATAGCCGTTACAGACGCTTCTGGCTCCATCATAAATCCTTCCGTTAATGAAATACCTATTTCCTCTGGATGAATTAAGCGAAATAACTTTTCTTGATCTGCGAGTTCTGGACATGCTGGATAACCGAAGGACACTCGTATCCCTCTATATTTCGTACGGAAGCGTTCTTCCATCGTCAATTCTGGCGAATCTGGAATCCCCCAGCGATCGCGAATGAGCATATGTGTTTTTTCAGCAAGTCCTTCTGCTAGTTCAAGCGCTAACGATTGAATAGCATGACTGCGTAAATAATCACCTTTCGCCTTCCACTCTTCAGCAATGTCACGAACACCTTCTCCAACCGTAACAGATAGGAAAGCAACATAGTCCATCTCATCTCCAACTGGGCGTAAATAGTCACCTAAAGTACGATATGGTGCTTTTCCTTGTCTTGGGAATGTGAAACGCTCTATAACACGCGTATGATCTTCTGGATCATATATTACAATATTCTGTCCGTCGCTTTGCGCTGGGAAAAATTGATACACTGCTTTCGGTTTTAACCAAGATTGTCCTTCCTGCAATAATTCATCTATTAAATCATTTAATTCATGCGCTCTTTTATCTCCCTCTCGCAAAAGTTTCTTCACACTTCCCTTTAGGCCAAGGTGATGTCCAAGCAGCATTTGTCTATTTAGAAATGGCGCGAGATGTGAAACCGGAACATCTCTTAATACAATTCGTTTTGTTGAATCCGGCACGATAACCTCAGCCTTCGGCAATGGCTCAATTACTGCTGGAATTTCTACTTTCTTCTCTTCTTTTGTTACGATATGAAGATGACGTTCTTTTTTATCCTGCTTCATCTTCTCACGCTCTTCTTCTTTTTGAAGCTTATTAATAATATCCAGCCCCGTCATCGCATCACTCGCATAACATACGAGCCCTTTATAAGATGGCGAAATGCGATTATCTGTAAACTTTCTCGTTAACGCTGCCCCGCCTACAACAATTGGAATATCAATATCCGCCGCTTTTAAATCTTCAGCAGTCGTTACCATTTGTTGAGCCGATTTTACTAATAAACCAGAAAGACCTATAATATCAGGCTTCTTTTCTTGTACTTCTTGCACAATTCGATCCGAGCGAACATTAATTCCTAAATTAATAATCTCATATCCGTTATTTGCTAAAATAATTTCAACGAGATTTTTCCCAATATCATGCACATCACCTTTTACAGTTGCTAATAATACTTTCCCTTTTTTCGCACTGTCACTAGATTCCATATGAGGCTCTAAATAACTTACAGCTGCTTTCATACTTTCAGCACTTTGCAGTACTTCAGCAACAATCAATTCATTATTATTAAATAATCGTCCTACCTCATCCATTCCTGTCATAAGCGGACCATTAATAATATCCAAAGGTTTTCTTCCTTCTGTAAGTGCGAGACTTAAATCTTCGTGTAAACCTTGTTTCGTACCTTCTACAATGTAATTTGCGAGCCTTTCATCAAGTGTTAATGTTTCTTGGACAACAACATCTTTCTTTTTTGCCACGCGATAGAAGTTTGTAAATTTCTCCAACGTCTCTTGCGTCGTTTCAAAAAGCAATGCATCTGCAAGGCGTTTTTCTTCATCAGGAATTGACGCATAGCGCTCTAATTTTTCCGTATTTACAATCGCGTAATCTAACCCTGCTTTCGTTGCATGATATAAAAAGACGGAATTTAACACTTCGCGACCAGCTGGTGGTAAACCAAATGATATGTTACTTACACCTAAAATCGTTAAACACTCTGGTAATGCTTCTTTAATAAGGCGAATCCCTTCTATCGTCGCAGCCGCCGAGCCAATATACTCTTCATCACCTGTCCCTACAGGAAATACAAGTGCATCAAAAATAATATCTGATGGGCGTATACCATATTTCGTCGTCAATAACTCATAACTTCTTTTCGCAATTTCTAGTTTTCTTTCCGCACTTACTGCCATTCCATCTTCATCGATTGTTCCAACTACAATTGCAGCACCATATTTACGAATAAGCGGTGTCACTTTTTTAAATCGCTCTTCTCCATCTTCTAAATTAATTGAATTAATAACAGCTTTCCCTTGAATATAAGTAAGAGCTCGCTCCATCACATGTTCATCTGTTGAGTCAATCATAATCGGTACTTTTAACACTTTCGTAACCTCTGCCAAGAAGTTTTCCATATCTTCTATTTCATCGCGATCCGGGTCTGCCATACAAATATCAATAATATGAGCATTTTTCTTCACTTGCGCTCTAGCGATTTCAGCAGCCTCTTCAAATTTCCCTTCTGCTACTAATCTTTTAAATTTACGTGATCCAATAACATTTGTTCTTTCACCAACAAATAACGGTCTCATAGAGTCATCATATTGCAGTGCCTCTAATCCACTAACCCCATGTCCCGCTCTCTCTTGCTGTTCACGAGGTTTAAGAGACGTTAATGCGGATTTCATTGCTTTTATATGTTCTGGTGTTGTACCACAACAACCACCGATAATATTAACCCATCCTTCTTCTGCAAATCGCTTCACTTTCTCGGCAAGCGAGGATGGAGATTCATGATAATGTCCATCTTCATCAGGAAGACCTGCATTTGGATAACAAGAAATGTAACACTCCGATAAATCAGATAGAGAACGAATATGGTCTCTCATAAACTCCGGACCAGTCGCACAGTTTAATCCAACAGATAATGGCTTCATATGTTCTACCGATAAGTAAAAAGCCTCAATTGTTTGCCCAGCTAGAGTCGTTCCCATCGGTTCAATCGTTCCCGAAATCATGATAGGTACAACTGTATTTAGTTCATCAAAAGCCGCTTGAATTCCAATATAAGCAGCCTTCACGTTACGCATATCTTGACTCGTCTCAACGAGTAATACATCCACTTCTCCTTTCAACAATCCTCTTGCCTGCCGTGTATAAGCTTCAATTAATTCTTCAAATGTTACACCACCAGTAACACTAATCGCTTTCGTTGTCGGTCCCATTGATCCCGCAACATATACTTCCTTCCCGCTTTCTTCGACTGCTTGCTTCGCTAAACGTGCTGCCTTCTCATTTAGCTCCTCGTCTAAATGAGATAACTCATAATCACTTAGTACAATATTGGTTGCCCCAAATGTATTTGTTTCAATAATATCCGCTCCAGCTTCAATATAGGCTTTATGAATCTTTAAAATAACATCTGGTCTTGTTTCTACTAAATACTCATTACACCCTTCGTACTCCTCTCCTCCGAAATCTTCCGCAGTTAAGTCCTCTTGCTGGATCATTGTTCCCATTGCACCATCTAATAGTAAGATGTTATTTTGTAATTTTTCTTCTATACATTTCATCAATTAATACCTTCTTTCACTTCTTGCTTTTCTCTCACATATTTAACAAGATGTTCTGTAATTTCATATTTTAAAAATGGTGTAATAAGATAAATGCCGTTAAAGTATTTCATCGCCGCATCGATCAATTCTTGAGAAATACGAATCCCTTCCTCAATTGCTGCCTCTTTCGTTTCATGTCCATCCATTCTCTCTCTTACTGCTTCAGGTAAAGTAATACCGGGCACCTCAAAATGAAGAAAATCTGCATTCCGTTTACTTATTAATGGCATAATTCCAATAAAAATAGGTTGTTCTAAATGCTTTGTCGCTTCATACACTTCTTCAATTAACGCGATATCATAGATTGGCTGCGTTAAGAAATATTCTGCTCCAGCATCTATTTTCCGTTCCATTCGCTTAACCGCTGCTTTTAAATGTCTTACATGCGGGTTAAATGCACCGCCCACAGAAAACCTTGTTGCCGGTCCAATGGATTTCCCTAAAACGGAACGCCCATCGTTCATTTCTTTAATCATTTTAATGAGCTCGATAGAGGACAAATCATATACAGAAGTGGCACCTGGAAAATCACCAACGCGCGCTGGATCTCCAGTTAAAGCTAACACTTCTTCCATGCCTAACGCTGATAATCCTAGTAAATGAGATTGTAGTCCGATGACGTTATGGTCTCTACATGTTAAGTGCGTCAATACCGGAATATCATGCTTCGTTAATAATGCTCCCATTGCCATATTCGAGATACGGGGCGATGCTAATGAATTATCTGCTAGAGTAATAGCATCTGCTCCAGCTCTTTTCAATGCTCTTGCACCTTCAAAAAACCGCTGCGTATCTAACGTTTTTGGTGGATCTAATTCCACTACTACGGTCGTTTGTTTTTTTGCTTTCTCTGCTAAAGTGACATGAGCTTTTGAACGTTTCTCATGTGTATGAACTACTTTCGGTCTTTGAACCGTATCCTTTTCTATTACAGGCGTAACATTTAGAGTAGCACGTTTCATACTTTCAATATGTTCTGGAGTCGTGCCACAACAACCGCCCAATAACCGAATACCTTGCTCAATAAATTTCGGTGTCATCGCTTCAAAATAAGCTGGACTTCCCTCATATACGTATCGTCCCTCTACATAATTTGGGAGACCTGCATTTGGATATGCTGACAAGTAACCATTTTTCGGAATCGATATCATTTTAAAAGCTTCCGTCATATGAAGTGGCCCTAGTTGGCAGTTCAATCCAACAACATTTGCACCGTAATCTAAAAGTTGTTTTAATATTTCATTTACATCATTTCCATTTTGAGTCGTACCCGCCTCATGTAACGCCAATTGCGCTACAATTGGAATATTTGTTTCTTTTCGTAACACCTGGACAGCATGAAGTAATTCAAACTCATCATAAAAAGTCTCTAATAGCAGTCCATCAACCTGTTCTTCTAATAATGCACTTGCCTGTTCCAGTAACATAAATTCTCGCTCCATATCAGTTGTCGTAACCGCCCCGATATGTTTCATACCACCAATTGTGCCTAAAATTGCATTTCTGTCTGTAACAGATGCTTTCGCCAGTTTTACTGCCGCTCTATTAATTTCAGTAACTTGATTTTCTAATCCATACATACGTAATTTCGCTTCATTTGCTCCGTACGTATTTGTTTGAATCACATCTGCCCCAGCCGCTACATATTGCTTATGAATCGATACAATTAAATCTGGATCAGATATATTCAATTCTTCAAAACTACTTTGCAAACCATGTGAATGTAATAACGTCCCAACCGCACCATCACCTATTACAATTCCTTTTGATAATAAATCTAGTAATTTCACAAATCTCCCTCATTTCTATCAATATAAAAACCCCCTCTTCACTTTGAAGAGGGGGACATAATCGATCCTCCTCTTATTATGCAAAACATTCGTTTTGCAGGTATTAGCACCGTTTCAAACATTTCGTTTGAAGGTTGCCGGGTTTCACAGGGCCTTTCCCTCCACCGCTCTCAATAAGAGTTTGTCTTTATTATTTTATTTATGTAGCTAAAAGGAAATGCGTTCCCCTTTTAACAATGTTTGTTAATTTTTTTATAAATTTAGCACGCACAAATACAAAAGTCAATGACACTTGCGGAAAAATAAAAATTATTTAAAATAAAGTTGCAATTCAATTATCTTTTGTTGTAAAGTTAAAAACATAATAAAATTTCATACGAACATTCTTATCTAGAGAGGTAGAGGGACTGGCCCTATGACGCCTCAGCAACCATTAACATTTGTTAATAAGGTGCTAATTCCAGCAAATTGTGAAAGATTTGACAGATGAGAAGAAGACTCTATTCAAACCGAAAGCCTTCTTCTTAGAAGGCTTTTTTATTTTATATTCAACTAATGGTTCAATTTAAAAAGGAGGAATTTTCACATGTCAACTATCGAAACAAAATTAGCGCAAATCGGAAACCGGAGTGAAACTACAACAGGAACTATTAATCCACCTGTTTATTTTTCAACTGCTTATCGTCACGAAGGAATCGGTAAATCTACTGGATTTGATTATTCACGAACTGGAAATCCAACGCGCGGCCTATTAGAACAGGCAATCGCAGACTTAGAATGCGGTGAACAAGGTTATGCCTGTAGTTCAGGGATGGCAGCCGTTCTTCTTGTCCTTTCCCTATTCCGCTCTGGAGACGAACTTATTGTTTCTGAAGATTTATACGGTGGCACTTATCGATTATTTTCTGAGCACGAAAAAAAGTGGAACGTTCGATGTAGATACGTAAATACACAATCTATTAAACAAATTGAGCAAGCCATCACAACGAAAACGAAGGCTATTTTCATAGAAACTCCAACTAATCCATTAATGCAAGTTACCGATATTGCCGCTGTTGCAACTGTAGCGAAAAGACACGGACTACTTCTTATTGTAGACAACACATTCTACACACCTTATATACAGCAGCCATTAACAGAAGGTGCCGATATTGTACTTCATAGCGCAACGAAATATTTAGGTGGTCATAACGATGTACTAAGCGGACTTGTCGTTGCAAAAGGAAAGGAACTTTGTGAGGAAATCGCTCATTATCATAATGCCTCTGGTGCGGTCTTAAGTCCATTTGACTCATGGCTATTAATCCGTGGTATGAAAACGTTAGCGCTTCGCATGAGACAACATGAAGAAAATGCAAAAGCAGTTGTTGCTTATTTAAATGATGAGGATGGGGTGACAGATGTATTTTATCCTGGAAGAGGCGGCATGATCTCGTTTCGTCTGAAAGATGAAACATGGATTAATCCATTCTTACAATCTTTATCCTTAATTACATTTGCCGAAAGTCTTGGTGGTGTTGAAAGTTTAATGACATATCCAGCAACACAAACACACGCTGATATTCCTGAAGAAATTAGAACAGCAAACGGTGTATGTAATCGTCTTCTTCGATTTTCCGTTGGTATTGAAAATAGTAACGATTTAATTCAAGACTTAAAGCAAGCCATTAAACTTGTAAAAGAAGGTGTAAGAATATGAGTTATTCTATAGATACACTCTTACTGCACAACCAATATAAACATGACTCGCAAACAGGAGCTGTTAACGTTCCCATCTATAACACATCAACATTTCACCAATTTGATGTAGATACGTTCGGGAAATATGACTATAGCAGGTCAGGCAATCCAACTCGTGAAGCTCTTGAAGACATCATTGCTTTATTAGAAGGCGGAACAAAAGGATTTGCCTTCGCATCAGGAATTGCAGCGATTTCTACTGCATTCCTCCTCCTTTCACAAGGTGATCACGTACTCATTTCAGAAGACGTATACGGAGGAACTTATCGAATGATAACTGAAGTTCTCTCCCGTTACGGTGTTTCACATACATTTGTTGATATGACCAATTTAGAAGAAATAAAGCAAAACATTAAGCCAAATACAAAACTCTTTTATGTAGAAACACCTTCCAATCCACTTTTAAAAGTGACAGATATTCGTGCTGTTTCTAAACTTGCAAAATCTATTGGCGCCCTTACTTTTGTTGATAATACATTTTTGACACCACTATTCCAGAAACCACTTGACCTTGGCGCTGATGTCGTTCTTCATAGTGCCACAAAATTCATTGCCGGTCATAGTGATGTTACTGCCGGATTAGCAGTTGTAAAAAATACTGATCTCGCTCAAAAACTTGGCTTTTTACAAAATTCATTCGGCGCTATTCTAGGCCCGCAAGATTGTTCTCTCGTACTTCGTGGTCTAAAAACATTGCATGTACGTCTTGAGCATTCAGCTGCTAATGCCAATAAAATTGCACACTATTTACAAGAGCACGCTAAAGTTCAAAATGTCTATTATCCAGGATTACAAACACATCTTGGATTTAACATTCAACAATCTCAAGCTACATCAGCAGGAGCTGTCCTATCTTTCACTTTACAATCAGAAGACGCACTTCGCCAATTTTTATCAAAAGTAAAATTACCTGTCTTTGCGGTTAGTTTAGGGGCTGTCGAATCGATCCTTTCCTACCCAGCTAAAATGTCACATGCAGCACTATCGCAAGAAGCTCGTGATGAAAGAGGGATTTCAAATTCATTACTTCGGCTATCCGTCGGTCTTGAAAATGTTGACGATTTAATATCCGATTTTGAAAATGCCCTTTCTTATGTAGAAGAGCCTGTAAATGCATAGAGCGAAAAGAAGATATGAAATTAAATTTTCATATCTTCTTTTTATGTTTTCGATTATACTTTTTACTTTTCGTATAGTTCATAAAAAAAGAAAGAGTACACCCATTTCCAAGTAATGAATTAATTGATATATTAAGAAGTAAAAAAGGGGCAAAAATAATGGATACTTGTGCAGATATTTTAATCGTTATCGATCTACAAAATGGAGTATGTTATAGCGAAGAACATTTATTTGACTTACAAAATTTACTTACAAAAGTAAATAAAAGAATTTCTTCATACAGAAAATCAAATAAACCAATTCTTTTCGTTCAACATTGTGATGATGATTTAGTACCTGAAAAAGAACTTTGGGCTATTCATTCAGATTTAGATGTTCAAAAACAAGATTTTTTTGTAAGAAAAACACATGCCAATTCTTTTTATAACACAAACTTGAAAGAGATTTTAGATCAATTATCTGTACATCGTATTGAATTTTGTGGTGCCCAAACAGAGTACTGTATGGATACCACGATTAAATTTGCCCATGGACTAGGGTACGAAAACTTCATGTTCCAGAAAGCAACCTCTACGTTAAATAATCCATTTATGTCCGCAAAAGAGACAATTGATTTTTATGAAAATATATGGAACCACAGATTTTTAAAATTGATGAAAGATGAAATCTAGAATACATAACTAACATCTTGGTAATTCTAAGATTTATCAGCTATATTCAAACATTTCATTTTCACCATAAAGAAGCTGACTACATTCGGCTTCTTTTCTTTTAACCTGTTTTATATTCTATATATAACATTATAATTCCTTTGTCATATTATTTTAAAAATTTCGTATATTCATTTGAAAGAATAAGAAAATCATGATAAAATTGTGTTACAAATATATCTATATCTTTCAATTTTTAAAACGCATCGAAATTTTCACCCAAAAATGTCATTTTACAAAACCGTGCTAAATTATCTACTTTATTTACATCAGGGTCTCTTTTCTTACAATTTCTTTACTTTAGGAATGTTTTTCTGCAACAACTGTTTTCTTTTCTTTAATTTTTTGGTATGTATAGTATGGTATAACAGCTCACACGGAGGTGGAAAAGAACATGTTAGAAACCTTTCAAAAAGAAATAGAACTATATGAAAGCAATGCAGAATTATTGAAAGTACTTGCTCATCCTGTTCGCTTATGTATTGTAAAAGGATTAATTGAACGCGGTCCAAGCAACGTTTCTACAATGTACACTGGCTTAAACATGCCACAATCTACAATTTCACAGCATTTAGCAAAGTTAAAAAGTGCTAAAATCGTTTCAAGTGAAAGAAAAGGATTGGAAATTTATTACAAAGTAGAAAACGAGACAATTATTCAACTCGTTCGCGTATTATTGGGTTAGGGACTCATAGACAGAAAAAAAGGATGTATTTTTCATCTCATATCTTTAATATAAATATATATCATGAGAGGAAATATATGATGCTACATAAGTCGTATTAAAAAACAAGACACAGAACTATGCTGTGTCTTGTTTTTTATATTTTCAAATACCGATCCAAGTGTAACTGTTGCATATGTTTCGTATGTATAACAACATCACATGCACTCCCTAATCCTCCGCTCAAAATCATAGAATGAACTGCACGATTTTGTTTTTGAATTTCAGAAAAAGGATCCCGATCTTGATGATTCGTAAGCAGCTCTAGTATTCCTGCTGCTAACAAAAACTCAGATTGTTTCTTATGCCATACCATATTCATACCTTGCAGGCTAAACATTTCTTTCAGTTCGTCCCAATGAATATGAGTAGTAAGATCCATTTCACCTGGATACGCTAAAGGATTACGAATTAACTTATGCTCATAATATCCTCGTAAACTACCTTCTTGATGTGCAGGATGCATCCATTCTTCTTTTGTATATCCATAATCAACTGTAATACATACACCTCGTTGAAACCATTTCGCAATTTCTTTTATATATTCTTCCATCGCAATCGGCACTTCAAACCGCTGTCCTTCAGCAAGATGAATATTATATTTCAATAAGTATCGGCCAATTGTTTTATGTAATGGCCTACATACTTCTGCAAGTTTCCCTTCCTCTGTGTACGTAACACGTACTTCATACAATATTCCATTTCTCTTCTCAATTACTTCAACAGGAAATGCATCAAATAACTCATTCGAAAAAAGAATCCCTTCAAACGATTCTCCCATTTCATTATGCGATCTATAATATGACACATTAGAAAACGAACAAAGAGTCTTTTGCTGCAATTTTCTATGAAAAGGGCTCATTTCAATCATTGAATAGTTTAAATCAATAAAGGTTTCCGGTGATAATTGCTTCCATTCTTGTAAAACATCATAAGCAAACCTTCCTGTCCCCCCACCAATCTCACAAATATGTGGAGTAACTTCACCATTTTCAACAAGACGAATAAAAAACTTAGCAAAAGTTTTTGCAAACACAGAGGATACGTTGCTACTTGTAAAAAAATCCCCTTGTCTTCCTATTTTTTCACGTTCTTTCATATAATATCCATGTTCCTCTGCATATAATGCGAGGTTCATATATGTACTGTATGAAATTGAATAATCCTTTTCTTTTTCCATCCATTCTTTTAAAATGAGCTCCATCCCCATACTAGCTCCTTACTGTAAAAATGGATTATTTTCTTTTTCAAAACCAATGCTTGTTTCTGGACCATGTCCACATAACACCGCTGTTTCATCAGGTAATACAAATAATTTCTCTTCAATACTTCCAATCAACTCTGCAAAACTTCCACCAGGTAAATCTGTTCTTCCAATACTCATTTGGAATAATACATCTCCAGAAAATACAGCATTCGCCTCTTTACAGTAATAAGAAATACTGCCTGGAGAATGTCCTGGTGTCTCAAAAATTTCAAAGTTAAATGAACCAATTGCTAATGCACCTTCTGCATCAATAATATGATCAGCTGGTTTTGCTGTAATGCTGCGATTCATCATAAAGATTTGAGAACCATTTACAGTTGCATCGCCTAACCAATCTGCTTCTTCTTTATGTACGTACACAGGAATATGAAAAGCGTCTCTTACCGCATCAACAGCACCAATATGATCAAAGTGAGCATGTGTTAATAAAACAGCCAGTGGCTTTAATTGTTCTTCTTGTAAATATGTAACGAGCTTCTCTCCTTCGTGACCAGGATCAAAGATAATACACTCATTTTGCTCATTCGTTAAAATATAAGCATTTGTTTGTAATGGGCCTAACGGCATTTGTATCCATTTCATATGAAAATCTCCTCCAATTATTAAACTTACTTTCAATGATACAACATTTTTTTCTCTTAGGAAAAGAAAGGATGCTATCTCGACAATCATTTTTAAAACATGTACAATATAAAAGAGTAAATATTCCAAAAACTCATATTAAGGAATGGGTAGACAGAGGAGGATATTGTATGGGCCTTGTTATTATTTTTACGCTTGTCACTCTGTTAGCTGTATTTGCTACGCTTAGAACACTTCGCGAAAAGAATTTTCTCGCGGGCGGCTTTGCAATTGCAACTGTACTCGTTTTCGGATGGTTTACAATCATGACTGTTCTATATAACGGGTACCCACCAGCAGCTTAATTCATTTACATGCTCGTCTTCATCAAGATTTCGCACAAAAAGAGGAAGGGTTTCCCCTTCCTCTTTTCATACTTCACAACTTATATCATCTTCGCTTCGTATTTGTGCTTTTTTACAAGCCAAGCTCCTCCGATAACACCTGCATCATTACCAAGTGTTGCAATAGCTAACTTCGTGCTCTTTACAGCACGTGAGAAAGCATATTGCTCAAAATAGCGTTGAATTGGTTCTAAAAGTGCATCTCCAGCTTTAGAAACGCCTCCGCCAATAACAATTTTCTCTGGGTTCAACGTGCTAGAAAGGTTCGCTACAGCTAATCCTAAATAAGAAGCTACCTTTTCTACTACTTCGCCTGCTAGTTCATCACCTTGTCCATGTGCTTCAAATACGTCTTTTGATGTGATACGTCCTTCTTCTGCTAACATAGAACGTAGAATACTTTCTTTATCAGTCTCTTGTATTTTTTGCATAGCAACACGCACAATACCTGTTGCAGATGCTACAGTTTCTAGGCAACCAGACTTCCCGCAATTACATGGGAAAGCATTCTCTGTAACGACTGTAATGTGTCCGATTTCACCAGCAGCACCGCTTACGCCGTGTACAATCTCTCCATTGGCAATTACACCGCCGCCAACACCAGTGCCAAGCGTCATACAAATTAAATCTTTTGCTCCTTCACCAGCACCTTTCCACATTTCACCAAGCGCTGCTAAGTTCGCATCATTATCAATCACAACAGGTAATCCTGTTTCTACTTCTAATAAATCTTTTAACGGATAGTTCTTCCATCCTAAGTTAACCGCTTCATAAATCATTCCAGACGCCACGTGTACAGGGCCAGGAGCTCCCATACCAATACCGATTAACTTACTTTTTAATTCGCCTAACTCTTCTAACTTTTTATCAATAGCTTTCGCTACATCAAGTGTAATATGTTTTCCTTGCTCATTTATATTCGTAGGGATTTCCCACTTATGTAAAATTTCACCGTATACATTAATAAATGCTAATTTAATCGTTGTACCACCGAGGTCAACACCAACTAACCATTTCTCTTCCATGTTACTTACCTACCTTTATCTAATTCTTATTTAGCTCTTTTTGAATTTCTTGCTTCAATAAAAATAAAGCTGTTTGATAGTCTTGTGAATCGATTAGCTGTGATTGATTTAATTCACGCAATTCATCTTGCATTAATTGTAAATCTGCAATTCGATCTCCCGTATAAATAATCGTACCAAATTTCTTTAGCAATTGCTGAATATCATATATAGATAACATTTCATCACCCTCTATGCTCACTTACTATAAAAAATTATAATAAGAAAACGTTCACATATTTTATTATAATCAAGAAGAAAAAGTCTCGTCAATTTTTATTTGTCTATACAAGCCCATTTTTAACCATTGTTCCTTTTTCTGTAATAATTTTTTCTATATTTTTATCAAACGGCTCTATTGGAATATGGTCTACCATTTGAAAACTATAAGCTAATGATAGCGTTTTCCCTTTATAATGCATGAGATAACGATCATAATAGCCACCACCATATCCAATCCGTTCTCCTCGCTCTGTATAAGCTACACCTGGTACAATTTGAAGATCAATTTCATCTGCATTCACTTCTTCCGTAAGCGCTGGAATTGGCTCACGTAAATTCATATACACTGTTTCCAATTGATCAAAATTACTAATTTGCCTAAAGGACATTGTTCTTGTTTCTTTATTACACTTCGGAACAACAACTTTCTTTCCTTCTTCCCAAGCTTTTTCGATAATAGGATATGTATTCACTTCATTTTCCATTGAAAGAGTGATTCCAATTGTTTTAGCTTCAGCCCACTCTTTTTGTGCATACAACGAAAATGCAATTTGCTCTGATAAAGTTGTATACCGTTCTTTTGATAAAGAATTCATGTGCTCTATTATTTGTTTACGTAAACGTAGTTTCTCTTCTCTCACACATTTTCCCCCTCACAGTGATACTTTGCTCTACGATGATAGTGTATCACTTTTAAGAGAGGAATCGAATAAAAAAAGAAACAGTAGGAAAATATTCCTACTGCTTACTTTGTTTCACGGTGTAACGTAGACTTCTTGTCACGCTTGCAATACTTTTTAAGCTCGATACGCTCAGCGTTGTTACGTTTGTTTTTCTTTGAGATATAGTTACGATCTCCGCATTCTGTACATGCTAGAGTAATATTCACACGCATTCTTATTTCCCTCCAGTACTAATAACTTAAATCAGACTATACTATAATACCACTTTTAAAATAAAAATTCTACACCTTTTGATATTGTCTAATTTTTTCTATAAGATTTTTCATGTTTTCCCTTGCTATTACTGGGTTTCTAGCATGTGAATACACTAAAAATTTCGGTTGTTTTGTGTCAGAAACGATATAAGACCACTCTTTTTCGGTATATTTGAACTGTACTCCTTCAAATATGCCTTCTTCCTTCCTTTCGATATCAGCCAATAATTTCCTCATCACCTTCCCTTTTTCATTCCACGAACATACAACTTCATCACAAAGTAAATAAAGCGGCGGGGATTGCTCTACTATGCTGAGAAAGGTTTTTCCCTGCAATGCTATTAACTCGAATAATTTTCCAATTCGATATAAAATATCTCGCTTCCATCTCGCTTGAAACGATTTTTTTTCATCCTGCGTATAAAATAGAAGATAACATTCTCCTAATTTCAAAGACATTGGGTAAATATTTCCTGCCGATTCCAGTAATAAATCTGGAATATCAATCTCTTCAAAATCCGTCCCTTGGTAAATATTACTATGATTATCATATAACTCGAAATAATTTCCTTGCTCTGAAAACATAAGCGCCATATTTGCTTTACTTGATTTCATTAAAGCTTTCACATGATCCTTTTGTTCACCAGCATAAATCCACGTAACTGTGCATCCGAGTCTTTGCAAAAAGAGCATAAGCAAATGTTGTAACATATCATTTCTCTTATTAATAAGAAGATGGAACTTCTGTTTTTTTATTTTCTCAATATCAATACGCTCTAATACAGCCTCTATATAATTATGTAAAGAAACGTGTACTAGCTTATTCCGCCCCATTTCCTTCTCACATACGTAATAAAACGACTCAGACATATACACTTGTTCTATCGCTTTTTGCTGCTTATACGTTAACTGTGCCCCATCCTTACCATACAACTTTATAACAATCTCTTTTTCTTTTTCCGCTTGAATGAAAACCCCGCCCGCACATTGCAAATCTTGAATGCTGTACTGAAAAAGTGATTCGTTCATTTCTTTGCATTCCATCGTATGAATCCCAATACCATGAATTGCATGAAGAAAAAGATTTTTATAAGAAGTCGTTTCTATATGTTCTTGACTCCCGATTAATATACTTTCCCCTTTTGTAAAAAGAGATCCGTACGCCATCGCAACCTTTACAATAAATTGAGGCGTAATCTCCACATTACCTCTTCCTACAATGCGGCTTTTTTGCAACCATCCTGCACTCTTCTCACTTTCTTGAACACCAGCCGATCCTACTACCGAATGACTATCAATCGCCTTATATGGCCATAGTTTTCCCTTTTGCTTAATTACCGTACTTTTCCCTATATGACAATGGTCCGCTACAATGCTTTTTTGAAACAATGTAACATCATCTTCCACCATTGTATGTTCTCCTATTGTCGTTTCTAGTAACTCACAATATTTCCCAATGTGCACATTTGCAAAAATAATACTCTTTTGAAGATGAGAATAACTTGAAACAACACTATTTTTCCCGATAATAGAGTATGGCTCAATTACAGATCCAGCACCAATTCTTACTCCTTCACCAATAAAAGAAGGACCGTGAATTTTCGTTCCTTTTCCAATCGTTACCCCTTCTCCCATCCATACCATCGGTAATACTTCCGTATACGGGATAGGTACTTGCAATTTTTTCGTTAACAAATCAAATTGTGCTTGTCGATATTGATCAAATGTACCGATATCTAACCAGTAACCTTCTGACAAATATGCAAATAATGCGTTCTTATTTGCCAATAACGGAAACACATCTTGACTAAAATCAAAAAATTCTCGGGGCGGTATGTAAGAAAAAATTTCTGGCTCCATAATATATATACCTGTATTCACAATATTAGAGACTACTTCATTCCAACTCGGTTTTTCTATGTATCGTGTAACCTCTTGTTCTTTGTTCATTACAACTAAACCAAATGAGAGTGGATTTTCTACTTCCTTTACAAACATAGTTACCGTTCTTTTCTTTTGTTTATGAAACGTAATTCCTTCTGATAATTGAAAATCAGTTAACGCATCCCCACTTATGACAACAAACGGTTCATCCAAAAATTTTTCCGCTTGTTTAATACTCCCTGCAGTTCCAAGCGGTGGAGAGTCTTCAAAGTAGTACAAGTTAACGCCCCATTTGCTACCGTCACCAAAATATTGCTTAATAGCTGTACTCATATACTGAACAGTAATTGCAATCTCACGTATACCATGCTGACGCAATAATTCAATGTTGTATTCTAAAACTGGCTTTTCTAATAATGGCAACATCGGCTTTGGAGTATTACATGTTAATGGTCTAAGGCGTCGTCCTTTTCCTCCAGCTAAAATAACCCCCTTCATATACTTCAGCCTCCACTTATATAATGTTCAGTAACTTCATATACGATATGTATATTATCTACCCAGCATTAACTAGCAGTATAAAATAAAGTGAAACTTTAATCAGTGGAGGTTTTCTTCATCCCCTACTGATTATTAGCCTTGACCAATCGGGCCGACAGGCAGTAAAGTTCCCCTTATATACATTCACCTTTCAACAACTGAAGAAAGCGCTTACTATTAACTTTTAAAATATTACTTAATAAGCGAATAACATATACGCCCTATTTTTTCCATTATATTATGATACATCTTATCATCATAAACTAAAGGAAACAACGAGCTTTTTTTGTCATGTTTTGACTAAAAAAAGCAGGTGATGTTTCACCTGCTTTTTTCTTTATTCATTTAATAAGTAATGCTTTCCCTTTACTAAATAAAAAACATTTTCAGCAATATTTGTAATATGGTCTGCTACACGTTCGATATATCTCGCTACAAAGGATAATTGTGTAATTTGTGTAATTGCTTCTGGTTGTTCTGGAACTGCAGATATAAATTCACGAATCGCTTTCCCATATATTTCATCAACAGAATCATCCATTTCGGCAATTTGCTTCGCAAAAGTTAAATTTTCTTGCTCATATGCATCTAGCGCTAACTGTAACATCTTATTTGCAATCGCAAACATCTCATCAAGATTGTGCAAACTAACAGACACGTCTTTTTCCCCGAGACGAATGGTTGATTTCGCAATATTAACAGCATGATCTGCAATCCGTTCTAAATCTGTCGCTGTTTTAATTGAAATGAAAATCCTTCTTAAATCACTCGCTACAGGTTGCTGCTTCGTAATGAGCATAAGCGCAAGATCATTTATTTCCTCTTCTAAATTATCCATACGATAATCACCATCTATTACCTCTAACGCTTTCTCTACATCCTTTTTATGAAGCCCTTCCATAGCAAGCAATAAAGCTTCTCTCGCTAGTTCACCAAGCTCAATCACTTTTTGCTGTAACGTTTTTAAATCACATTGAAATTGTTCTCGTACCATTGTTTCTTCCCCCTTAATATTATGTGCCACTATATATAACTCTCCTACCTAGCCTACTTATAATAAACCTTAAGATAGGAGAAGTATTACTTCTCCTATCTTAAGGTAAAAATAAGAAATACCCTCTGTTAAGAGGGTATTTGCTCTTAGCCTTGCTAGCGACATCAACCGAATCGGCCTGTAATATAATCTTCTGTACGCTTATCTGAAGGTGTCGTAAATAATTTATTTGTATCTGTATACTCCACAACTTCTCCACTTAAGAAGAAAGCAGTTTTATCTGAAATACGCGCAGCTTGTTGCATGTTATGCGTTACGATAACGATACTAAAATCTTTCTTTAACTCTTGAATTAATTCTTCTACTTTTAATGTTGAAATTGGATCTAGTGCTGATGTTGGCTCATCCATTAAAATAACGTCTGGTTCAATCGCTAAACAACGTGCAATACATAGACGCTGTTGCTGTCCACCAGATAAACCGTATGCATTATCATGCAAACGATCTTTTAACTCATCCCAAATCGCTGCTCCACGTAAACTTTTTTCAACAATTTCATCTAACGTTTTCTTGTCGCTAATCCCATGAATTTTCGGGCCATATGCTACATTTTCATAAATAGATTTTGGAAATGGATTTGGTTTTTGGAACACCATTCCTACATGTGTTCGTAATTCTTCAACTGGATATGATTTATCAAATATATTGCGCTCTCTATATTCAATTACGCCTGTAGTTCGCACGATTGGTACTAACTCTACCATACGATTTAATGTTTTTAAGTACGTTGATTTACCACAACCACTTGGCCCGATAATTGCTGTAACTTCATTCTCATGAATACTTAAGTTAATATCTTTTAAAGCATGGTCTTCTCCATACCATAAATTTAAGTTTTTCGTATCAAATACTACTTTCTTTGGCGCAGTCTCGATTTTCTCCTCGTTTTTCACCTGTACATTTACTACTGTTGCTACCATTTGAATTCCCCTTTCATCCATTTCCAACTTATTTTCGATTTCGTAACCATAGGACAACTATATTGATCAAGAGCAACAAACCTAACAAAACAATCATCCCAGCAGCTGCTACATACTGAAATTCTTCCTGTGGTCTACTCATCCAATTAAAAATTTGAATTGGTAAAACTGTAAATCTATCAAACATACTAAACGGAACATAATTTGCAAATGCAAGTGCCCCGATAACTAATAACGGTGCCGCTTCTCCAATCGCTCTTGATATCGCTAACGTACAACCTGTTATAATTCCTGGGAACGCATATGGCAATACAACTTGATACATCGTTTGCCACTTCGTAGCACCTAACCCGTAAGAAGCTTCTAATAATGACCTCGGTACAGATCGTATCGCTTCTTGACTCGCTACAACAACTGTCGGTAAGACGAGTAAGCTCATCGTCAGTGCCGCTGCAATAATACTCTCACCTAAGTGAAGAGCGTATACAAAAATGGTTAAGCCGAGTAATCCAAATACGACGGAAGGTACTCCCGCTAACGTTTGATTATTAATTTCTATTGCCTTTTTAAATATAGATTCCTTCGCATATTGCTCTAAATAAAGAGCAGTTCCGACCCCAAATATAAAGGAGAGTGGTATAACAATACTCATAAATAATATTGTTCCTGACAAAGCTGCAGCAATCCCAGCTTCTTTCGGATTACGCGAAGCGAAGTTTGTAAAGAAATCTAACGAAAGGTAACTGACACCTTTTTCAAAAATTTGAAAAAGCAAAATAAGCAGGATTACTATTGAAAACAAAATTGCCATATAAAATAACAATTTGTAAATTCGATCTTTAAAAAAACGTGATGCCATATTTTCTTGTATTTTTTTATGATTCAACATGCGCATATTATGTCACCCTCCTAAAGCGGCGCATAATAAACTGCGAAATGATGTTCATTATAAAAGTAAACAAGAATAACGTTGCGCCTACAGCGTACATGCTGTAATAAGTAATTGTTCCATGCGGAGCATCACCTAAACTCACTTGCACAATATAAGCTGTTAACGTTTGAATAGAGTGTGTCGGATCGAGAGATACGTTCGGTGTGGACCCTGCTGCAATTACAACGATCATCGTTTCACCGATTGCTCTTGAAGCAGCTAATATAATCGCTGCCATAATCCCTGCGAAAGCTGAAGGAAACACGACTTGTTTTACCATCTCAAACCGAGTTGCTCCAAGTGCCAACGAAGCTTCTTTCGTTCCTTTTGCTACAGCTCTCATTGCATCTTCAGACAGAGATGCAATTGTAGGTATCATCATAAAGCCAATAACAATACCTGGACTAATCGCATTAAAAAACTGTAAATCAGGTATAATCCGTTGTAAAAGCGGTGTAACAACTGTTAATGCAAAAAAGCCATATACAATTGTCGGGATACCTGCTAATAGTTCTAACATCGGTTTTAATACTTTTCTTACACTGTTTGAAGCATATTCACTTAAAAATACGGCACACGCTAAACCGATAGGAACTGCTACGCACATAGCGATTGCTGTTACAAGTACCGTTCCACATATAAGTGGTAATATACCGAATTTAGGATTTTCAAAAAAAGGTAACCATTCTTTCTCTGTCAAAAAGGAGAGCAATGATATTTTTTTAAAAAACATTATTGTTTCATTAGAAAGCGTAAAAATAATTCCAAGTGTCGTCGCAATAGACACGCTAGCAATTATTTTTAGTAATAATGGAACGATTCGATTGATTCGCTGCGTTTTTTTTCTATGTTTTGTATTTCTTTCAATCAAATGTTGTACAGAAAATGTAATTTGACTTTTGTCATTATAAGCCAAAGATGAAAACCCCTTTCCACCCTGACATTACCTTTTTATTTCTGTTAACATCCGCAGCTGTTCATTGTATTTTTCTTTTGGTAATTTTACATATCCAACCTCTTCAGCAAGATTACCAACATGCTGAATCATAAACTCAATATAATTTGCTACATTCATTTTATTTCGGATAGATGCATGATTCACATAAGCGAATAGCGACCTAGATAACGGCTTATACTCACCTGATTGGATGGTATCTTTCGTCGGAAGTACACCATTCACTTTTATTGCTCTCACCTTATCTCGATTGGCCATATAATAAGCATATCCTACAAAACCAATGGCATTTTTATCATTCATTACCCCTTGCATAATAACTTGATCATCTTCAGACAAAGAGACTTTTTTTACAATGCGACTTTTTTGTAAGATGACATTTTGAAAATAATCATACGTACCAGAGTCTACACCTGGCGCATAAAACTTTACCTGTTCACATGGCCATGATGAATGAATTTGTGACCATCGCTTTTCACTTTCATCTTCACTCCATAATAGACGTAACTCGTCTACCGTCATATTATCTACCCAAGTATTTTGACGGTTCACAACGATCGTAAGGCCGTCATAAGCGACTTCAAACGGTGTAAACTGAATGGAGTTTTTCTTCATTTCATTTTCTTCCACTTGTTTCATTACTCTCGAAGCATTATTTATATCTACTTCTCCTTTACTGAAACGATTAAATCCTCCTCCTGTCCCAGAAACACTGATGGAAATTTTCACGTTTGGATGCACCTTTGTATATTCCTCCGCTACTGCTTCTATAATAGGAAAAACCGTTGAGGATCCATCAACTCTCACTTCTCCCATTTCATTCACAGCAAATGCAGTAGACGTGCCAACATAAAAGAAACATGTCGACAGTATGAAAACTTTAATTGATGCACTTATCCATTTCACGTGTTCTTCCTCCTAGAAGTAACCGGAAATAACAGGATTACAGATATAAGAATACTGCTAAACTATTAATTCGGTTTTAATTGTTTGTAAAAGTTTTGTAAAGTTCCACAAGAATCAACATTAGGTAAATTATTAATCCGTAGCCACTGTTCATCTTCACTGAGGATTGGTCCATAACTTCCATAGTGAATGCATACGTATTATTTGCAAGGTCCCTTAAAATTCCGATATGATCTGCTTGTCCACTTTATTAAAACGTATGCATGAATCAAAAAAAAAAGCACACTATCTTTTCAGATAGTGTGCTTTTTTTACAACTTTTTTATTCATCATCTTGCTTTTTATTTTTCTTATCTATTTCCTCTTGTGTAGCTTCGCCATTTTCTACCTTTTTCAAATCAAAGTACGCGTCCATAATGTCACGACTAATATATCCGTTAATACCTGATTTATCATCTACCCAAGGGACAACAACAGAAAATGCTACTTCAGGGTCTTCAAGTGGCGCATAACCTACTAATGTTAAGTTATATGTTTCTTTACGCTCACCGTTTGCTTTTCTACCAATCTCTTTATCTCCGCCATACACAGTTTGAGCTGTACCTGTTTTACCAGCAGCTTTATATGATGCGCCTGTAAAGTATTTCGCAGCTGTACCACCAGACTCATTAAATACTTGTCTAAATCCTTCCTGAACACGTTTAATTTGTGATTCAGGCATATCAATACGGTTTAGTACTTTTGGTTCCATTGAGTGAACGACTTTTCCAACTTCACCTTGTTTCGCTTCCGGTTGACGAATTTCTTTTACAACTTGCGGCTGCATACGGTAACCACCATTTGCAATTGTTGAAACATACTGTGCTAATTGAAGTGGTGTATATGTGTCATACTGTCCAATTGATAAATCTAATAAGAAACCAGGCTGATTTCCTCTACCTATTTGACCCGCAGATTCGTTTGGTAAATCGATACCTGTTTTTACACCAAGTCCAAACTGTCCAAAATAATAGCGCATCGTATCAAATGCTTTTTTTGGTACATCTAACGTACCACCTCTCACATATTGAACACCTGCGATATTCATCGCTGTTTTAAACATATATACGTTAGAAGACATTTTTAATGCTGTCAGATCATTAATAGATCCCATCGTCTTCCAAGAAGATTTTTTCGGCGTTCCTTTCAATACGATTGGTTCATCCAGTTGGTAGGAACCCGGTTGAATCGCTTTTGTTTGATATCCTGTAAGTACTGTCGCACCTTTTACAGTTGATCCCATCGGATAAGAACTTGTCATCGTTCCTAATGCGAAATCTTGCACTTTCGTTTCGCCATTTTCTTCTACTAACTGTTTCCCTGCCATAGATAAAACTTCACCATTTTTTGGATTCATCATTACAACGAATGCGCGATCTAAAAGAGGTTGTCCCCCTTTATATCTCAATAAATTTTTCGTGATAATTTCTTCTACACGCTTTTGTAATTCCATATCAATTGTTAAATTCAGATTGTTACCACTTTGCCCTTTTGATACATTAATCGTTTCTAAAATATTACCGTTTTTATCCGTAATATTTCTCACTTCCGCTTTATTACCATGCAAACTATCTTCATATTGCTGCTCAAGATAACTTTTCCCTACGCGGTCATTTCGATTATAATCACGAACAAGATAGTAATCTAGTCTTTCTCTAGGTAAACCTTCATCAGACGTTGACACGCCGCCAAGTACACTTCGGAATAAATCATCATAAATATACTTTCGATCCCAATCAACATTCGTATCTACACCTGGTAATGTTGCTAGATTTTCACTAATAATCGCATATTCTTGTTCTGTAGCATCCTTTTTAATGACTTGTGGCGTCATCGCATATCCACCGTCCATTTTGCTTTTAATCGCTAGCACTTCTAAATCTTTTGCGGATAATTGATTCACTTCTTCTTCTGTCACGCGATTTCGTTGACGCTCATCTAATTCTTTATCGTCAATTTTTTTATCTTTAAACTCTTGACGATCTTTTTTCGTAATTTTTTCTTGCGCTTCTTCTTTATGAATAGCAAGCCAATAATCTTTTTTATCGCGATCTGTTAATTTATCTGTCGGTACTTCAATCAAATCTGCTAATCTTTTCGCTGTTTCTAAGCGAGCCTCTGCAGTTGATCCTTTCATTTTTGTAAATGTAATCGTACGTACAGCTGCATTATCTACTACAGCTCGCCCATAACGGTCAAATATTTTCCCACGTGGTACAGGATTACTTATCGTCGAGTTTTCTTTCCTCTCCACTTCATTCTTATATTCCTCACCGCGAACAATTTGTACATAACCAAGCCTTACAATAACCGCGGAGAACATTAAAAACACGCAGAAAAACAGCACGTTTAACCGAAAAGGAACGTGAGTCTTTTTCTTTTGTTGTTTCTGCTTCTTGCCCATACAAACCCCCTCTACCAACAGCTATGTAATTTGAAAGGGACACCTTCATACAGGTGTCCTCACTGCTGTCTTACATCTTTTTCTATTCTAGCATAAAACAAACGATAAGTTAACCTTCTGGTTCTGTTTGATTCTGCGTGGTTCCTTGCGCTACGACACTTGTGTTCCCTGCATTTCCTTCATCATATTTGACATTTTTAACTGCAAAATAAATAAGAAAATGTCCAGCACCTAAAATACATAGTAAGACAGGTAAACTCTTTTCAGGCGGAAAGAATAATACAGCACATAAAAAACTTAAAACTGAACAAATTCTCCCGGCATTTAACCATAATTCTCGGACAACAACATACTCTACACGCCACTCTCTCGCATTTTTCGCTCTACCAATTACATCATATGTCATCGATCCATATGGAACGAGTAAAATAGGGTATGCAATCGCAATGCATGCTGCATAAATAAGTAATTTTGTGTATGTAACATTGAATATAACTAAAAATACAACAGCATATAAAATAATGCCTCCAAGTAAAATTGCTTTTTTTCGCCACTCTTTCTTTAACATACGGGCGACTAAATAGTAACATACAAATGATACAGCAGAATTTACTAAGCTATATTTCCCTAATGCAAGCTCACTATCGGTTGCTAAGTACACATATACTGAAATAACAAAAATGAATGTCCCCTCTCTCAATCCTTGGAAAAAATGAGCGCGTGTAATTCTCCCCCAATTTTTATCAATCCGTCGCTCTTTCAAAACTTGTGTAACCTCATAACGACCTTCACATTCTCTCTTAGATACAAAAAAGCTTAAAACGACAGCAATTGCAAATAACAATAACGAGAGAAAGAATATGACCGTATAACCACTCCACTTCTCCATACGTGAAATTGTGTATCCAGCTGCTATCGGTCCAATCATGCCAGAGAAGGATGTAAGAAGCCCAAGAAACCCATTAAAGAAATCTCTTGTTTCTGGTTCTGTAATCTCAAATGTTAATAAGTTAAACGCGAGCCAGTAAAAACCATATCCGACTCCTAAAAGAGCCCCCATTAATAAAATATAGTGAGAAGCGCTTTTCCCCGCTACTAAAACAACGATAAAAAAAATCGCTAACGTGCCTACGCCTATTCGTAACAAGATCGAGCGATCAATACGCTTCGCTAATTTCCCACCTATAAGAAATGTGAGGGGCTGCAATACAACGCTGGCCAAATTATACAAGCCGAGATTCACATAATTTTGTGTTTGTTTCCATAAATAAATGTTAACAAACGTATTCGATAAAGAAATTGCGAGCGTGTATAAACCTCCAATAAGGAGTAATAACACTAAATCCCGATTCACTTCAACGTCACCAATTATATGTTTCCACTTCATACACAACTCTCCTTTACTTCATGTTCTAGTCTTCCAAAGACAAGCTCAATTATGTAAAAGGAAAGCATAGAAAAAAGCTAGGAGCATTCTCCTAGCTTTTTCTATCGTTATTACAATTATTTTGCTTCTTGGTAACGTTTTTCAGCAGCGTTCCAATCTACAACGTTCCAGAATGCACCGATGTAGTCTGGACGACGGTTTTGATAATTTAAGTAGTAAGCATGTTCCCAAACATCTAAACCGATAACTGGAGTTTTACCTTCAGTTAGAGGAGAATCTTGGTTTGGCGTGCTTGTTACTTCTAACTCACCATTATTTACTACTAACCAAGCCCAACCAGAACCGAAGCGAGTTGCGCCAGCTTTTGCGAATTCTTCTTTGAATGCATCGAAGCTACCGAATTTCGCTTCAATTGCAGTTGCAAGTTCGCCTACTGGTTGTCCGCCGCCGTTTGGAGATAAGATTGTCCAGAAGAATGTGTGGTTAGCATGTCCGCCACCATTGTTACGTACTGCTGTACGGATTGCTTCTGGTACTTCGTTTAAGTTTGCAACTAATTCTTCTACGCTTTTGTCAGCTAATTCTGCATGACCTTCTAAAGCAGCGTTTAAGTTTGTGATGTACGTGTTATGGTGCTTTGTATGATGGATGTTCATTGTTTCTTTGTCAAAGTGAGGCTCTAAAGCATCATACGCATAAGGTAAATTTGGTAATTCGTGTTTTGCCATTGTTATATTCCTCCCAGTTTATGTATTGCCACTTAAGTGACATACAACTACATTCTACCCTAATTGCCATAGGGTGCAAACAAATAAATCACATTGTCTTGCTATCATTAAAGTAGCAAAATTCCCACTTCTTTTCAATTAAAATGCTCATATATTTGATAAAAAAAGCTCCCTTCTACAAGGAAGCTTCCTACTGACATAATAAACATGTGAAATGGATATGGACCCTGTAGGACTCGAACCTACGACCGGACGGTTATGAGCCGTCTGCTCTAACCAGCTGAGCTAAGGGTCCACAATTATGTATGTAATAATACATCAAATAAAGGAATTCCTATCGGATATCCCCTTTAAGAAATGTAAGATAAATTTACCATATAGAAAAGAAAACTGTCAATTGTATTTTTTTCATTTAAAAGAAGAAAATTAATAAAAAGAAATTCAGTTATCGCTACTATATGTAAATATAATATATCTTGAGATTCCCTAGATTCCTACGTTACAATGATTTTATACATACATAAAGGAAGTGAATCTATGTCCATATTTACCCAATTAGTCAAAAGCGTATATTCGCCTAAAGATATGGCGCTATTCCGTTTTCAAAAAATCGGAAAAACCATTTTGTATATTATGCTACTTTGTCTAATCACTACTATTCCAAGAACATTCTTTTACGGTAGCTTTATCCAAGATAGTGTTACTATGGTAAATCAAGCAATTGAAAAAGATTTACCTGATTTTAAAATCGAAAATGGTGAACTAAAAGCTGATATTGAACAACCTATTCAAAAAGAAGAGGGAGATGCTCTTTTCGTATTTGATCCAAATACAACAGATATCGAAAAGTATCAAAATAAAACTGGTTTATTTATTTTAAAAGATAAAGTAGTTTCTATAGGAAATGGCCAGACGCAAACATACTCCTACAATGATTTATTAGGGACATCTCTTGAGAAAAAAGATTTGCAAGATTTCATTTCTGTATTTGATAGTATTTATCCAATTTTATTAGCCGTTATCGGAGTGTTAGTATATCTATTCCAATTGTTCATTACTTTCTTAGGAATTACTTTACTTGCGTTTATCGGTTCTGCTATGAGTGGTCAACGTAAATTATCTTATAAGCAAGTATGGACGTTAACTGCCTACAGCTACACAATTCCAACCATCTTCTTTATGATTATGGATTTATTCAAAATCGTTGTACCTGGCTCAACATTCATTTATATCGCAGTTGTTTTAATTGTCCTATACTTAACAATTAAAGAAGTTCCAAAACCGAACGAAAAAAATGCCTAAATAGGCATTTTTTTTTTGGACAAGCATATATTCCTAGCAAAGGAGTGAAGAATATGAAGAGATTAGGTATATTCTTATTCGTGCTTGTTCTTGGTTATATATTTTATTACGATATAAAAATCGGCACTTTACCGATGTTAAGTTCATATAAAAAGACAAATGCGGCCGAAACGATAAAACAAGAAAGTACAAATACAAAACAAAAGAAAGAAAACAAAGCGGAAAAAGAAACAGATGTCACTTATAAAACAATTGAAGTCAAAACAGGTGATACGGTTCTTTCCATTACAGAAGCGATTAATAAGAAGAAAATTCCTTCTATCGAAAAAGTAATTGATGATTTTAAACAATTAAATAAAAATACACCTGCTACAAAAATACAACTTGGAAAGTCTTATAAATTCCCGTTATATCAATAAGCAATCACTTAATCCTTGTCAATTACATAAAGGCGCTGATACAATAGTAAAAGTGAAACCGAGCACTTCGGTTTCTATAGCCCTGTATCACGTATACTATCATTGATATAAGGGACTAAATAAGAAACTTCTTTTATAAGGAGAGCGATCTATTCGTGAATGAAATGACTCATCGTACAAAAACACGTCCAGTTAAAGTCGGTAATTTAACAATTGGCGGTAATAATGAATTAATTATACAAAGTATGACAACAACAAAAACACATGATGTTGAAGCAACAGTTGCTGAAATTAAACGTTTAGAAGAAGCTGGCTGCCAAGTCGTGCGTGTTGCTGTTCCAGACGAACGCGCAGCAAATGCTATTGCTGATATTAAAAAACAAATCAACATTCCACTTGTTGCTGATATTCATTTTGATTATCGCCTTGCTTTAAAAGCAATTGAAGGCGGCATTGATAAAGTACGTATCAATCCAGGTAACATTGGTCGTCGCCATAAAGTAGAAGCTGTTGTAAATGCAGCAAAAGAACGTGGTATTCCAATCCGTATCGGTGTAAACGCAGGTTCATTAGAGCGTCACATTTTAGAAAAGTACGGATACCCAACTGCAGATGGTATGGTTGAGAGCGCCCTGCATCACATTAAAATTTTAGAGGACTTAGATTTCCATGATATTATCGTATCTATGAAAGCCTCTGATGTTAACTTGGCAATTGAAGCATACGAAAAAGCTGCACGTGCTTTTGATTATCCACTACATTTAGGTATCACAGAATCTGGAACGTTATTTGCCGGAACTGTAAAAAGTGCCGCTGGTCTTGGAGCAATCTTAAGTAAAGGCATCGGAAATACACTACGTATTTCATTAAGTGCTGACCCAGTTGAAGAAGTAAAAGTTGCGCGTGAACTATTAAAGTCATTCGGCCTTGCATCTAATGCAGCAACACTTATTTCTTGTCCAACTTGCGGTCGTATTGAAATTGATTTAATTAGCATCGCTAACGAAGTGGAAGAGTACATTTCTACCCTACAAGTACCAATTAAGGTTGCAGTACTTGGCTGCGCCGTAAATGGTCCTGGGGAAGCTCGTGAAGCTGATATCGGTATTGCCGGCGCGCGCGGAGAAGGACTATTATTCCGCAAAGGGCAAGTCGTTCGTAAAGTACCAGAAGAAATAATGGTAGAAGAACTGAAAAAAGAAATCGACGTAATTGCTGCTGAAATGGCTGCTGAACGAGAAAAAGAAAAAGAAACACAAGAACAATAAAAAGAAGGTTGCCCACAACATTTGTGAGCAACCTTCTTTTCTACGTAAAAAAGCTCGTCAGTTATAGAACTAACGAGCTTTTACTTTGCACATTTTGGACAACGTCCGTATATTTCAAACTTATGACCTGTTACTTCATAACCATTAAAATCTTTATTCATAAAATCCATTGGGCAAGAAGTAATCTCTTTCGTCCCTCCGCAATCTAAACAAATAAAATGATGATGATGTTCCATAATAGAACATGTAAAACGAAAATGTTTTTCACCGTTTAATTCCGTTTGTTCTAAAACACCGATTTCAGCAAACACCGTTAAGTTACGATAAATCGTGTCAAAGCTAAGACCTGGATAATCATCCTTCATATGCTCTAAAACGTCCTTCGCTGTTAAATAACGATTGTGAGCTGCAAATAACCTGAGCATTTCTTCCCTTTTCCCAGTATGTTTGTATCCTTTATCTTTCATTAGGCGTAAAGCTTCTGTTAGATTCATATCTATCCCTACTTTATGCAGTTTTTTTCTTTTTCCATAAAATCGCACCAATTAAAATAAGAACCGCTATCATAACAATTGTACCACCTGGTGCTAAATCAAGTTGATACGAAGCAAACATTCCACCAATTACTGCAATTTCACCAAATAAAATGGAGAAGAAAATTGTTTGTTTAAATCCATTCGCAATACGAATACTTGCTGCAACTGGTAACGTCATTAATGATGATACGAGAAGAACCCCCACTACACGCATTGATACCGCAATGACAAGCGCAACCAATATAATGAAAATAAAGTGAATCCACTTTGCACTCAAACCGGTTGATACAGCGTATTCTTCATCAAACGATAGTAAAAATAACTCTTTGTATAATAAAGTAATCGTTACAATAACAACAATTGCTACAATGCCGATAATTATTAAATCCGTACTTGTTACAGCACTTACACTACCAAATAAATAACTAAATAAATCTGTGTTAAACCCATTTGCAAGTGAAATAAAAATAACGCCAATCCCCATTCCTGCTGAAAGAATAATTGGAATTGCTAATTCTTGATAATGTTTATATACAGTACGTAGTTTTTCAATAAGTAACGCCCCACCAATAGAAAAAATCATCCCCATATATAACGGATTTAAAAATCCCCCTGTGAAAATTGTTTTTTCTAGTAGTAAACTTGCAGCAATACCCGATAATGTCACGTGGCTTAATGCATCCGCAATAAGCGACATGCGGCGAATGACAACAAATACACCGATAAGCGGCGCAACAAGTCCTATTAAAATTCCTGCATATAAAGAGTTTCGTAAAAAGTCATATTGTAAAAAATCTTGTATCATTATATCCTCCCGTGATGCTCATGCTCGTGTTCTAAACGATGAACATGGTGTCCATATAAGACGGACATTTCTGCATCTTCTAACTCTCGGAACTTTTCTACATTTCCATGGAAATGTAAATGTTTGTTTAAGCATGCAACATGTGTTACTTTCTCGGTAACAGCTCCCATATCATGCGTAACGAGAATTAATGTGATTCCTAGCCTTTTGTTTAAATCCTCTAATATCTCATAAAAACTTTCTACATTCTTCACATCAATTCCAACAGTGGGCTCGTCCAAAATAAGTAATTCAGGATCACTAACGAGCGCACGAGCAATAAATACGCGCTGTTGTTGTCCACCAGAAAGTTCTCCAATATTACGCCCTTGAAACTCACTCATTCCTACATCAGCAATCGCTTTTTCTACCTTTTTCTTATCGTTTTTCGTAAAAAAGCGAAACAGCCCTTTTTTCGAAACGAGTCCCATTGACACAACTTCAAACACAGTTGCCGGAAAACCAGAATTAAAGCTATTTGCCTTTTGCGACACATAACCAACTTTGTTCCATTCTTTAAACTTCTTACTATCAACACCAAACAAACGAATGCTTCCCTGTTTTGGCTTTAAAACGCCTAATAAACATTTTAGCAAAGTGGATTTCCCTGAACCATTTGGCCCAACTAAACCTAAAAAAGCTCCCTTCGGAACTTGCAAATTTATATCTTCTAACACATTTCGATCTTCATATCGAAATGACAATCCTTCTATTTCTAATATATTGTTCATAGCATCTCACCTATTTTAATTCAGAATGATTCCGATTTATATCTATTTGAATTATAGTACAGCTTATTATAGTTGTAAACCAATCTGCCTAAAATATATCTACTTTTTCAAGAAACCTTACTATTATAACAAAAAGCAGAGAAAAATTCTCTGCTTTCAAAAGATATTATAATTAATTTTTTAGTGAATAGCCGATTTAAACTTACCACCATTTGTCTCTTGTGTACTCATAATCGTAACAAACGCATTCGCATCAATTTCATACACAATTGATTTTAACTTTGTCACTTCTAGACGTGTTACCACTGCATAAATAACTTCCTTTTCTTTATCCGTGTAACCGCCTTTCGCTACAAGCTTTGTAGTTCCACGACCAAGACGATGCAAAATCGCATTTGATACTTCCTCATATTGATCTGATACAATTAAAACAGCTTTCGTTTCATCTAAACCTTGAATGACTGTATCAATTGTTTTGAATGCAATGTAGTACGTCATAACAGAATACATCGCTTGTTCCACACCAAATACAAATGCTGCCCATGCAAAAATGAATAAGTTCACAAACATTACAAATTCGCCTACGGAGAAAGGTAATTTCTTCGTTAATAAAATACCCATAATTTCTGTTCCGTCCATTGATCCACCATGACGAATAACGAGCCCTACACCAAGACCTAAAATAAGACCACCAAACACTGTAGCTAAAATTGGCTCTGTTGTAAATGGCGGAACAGCATGTAACGTTGATTCAATAAACGCTAAAGCTACAATACCGAACGCCGAAGATAACATGAACGTTTTTCCAATTTGCTTATAACCCGAATACATAAATGGGATATTGAGAATAACGACCAAAGTAGAGAAACTTAACCACCAAATATTAGGAGTAAGATAATCTAATATAAGAGAAATACCAATAATTCCACCATCAATAATTTTATTTGGCATTAAAAATAATTCAATCGCTACCGCTGCGCATGCTGCTCCAAAAATAATCATAACTAAACGATACATAAGATGGATAACACTTTCTTTTCGATGTTGCTTCTGCTCCATAAGTCCTCCCTTATACTCTTTTTCTATAGTTTTGTCCTTATATTATAACATACGCTTCTTTTTCTCATGAAAAAAGAAGCTCTATATGAATATGTACAAGCTACGTACTCATATATTTCGATAGAAGAACGTGTGAAGGAGGATAACTCGATGAACCTCATTAAACAACTTGTAAATAAAAAATTAAATCATATTTCTACAAAGGAATTATTGAAATATAGTAAAGAATATGATGTTCCAATTACGACTGCACAAGCTGATCAAATTGTTGGACTTATGAAAGGAAAGAATATTAACATTTACGATAATGACGAACGACTAGCGCTCTTAAAACAAATAGCTCAAGTAACCTCGCCCGCTACTGCCCAACAAGTAAATACTTTATTTCAACAACTACTAAAATAAGGAGGGGATATTCCCCTCCTTATTGCTTATTGCGCTTTAATTTTCTCAAGAAGCCCTTCATCAAAAGTACCATTTTTCAGCATTTCGATTTCCAATTTATATGGCGGCTTCTTGTCCTTTTTATCTTCACCTACATATGGTGTTTCCAGAATTTTTGGTACGTGCATTAATTGCGGATGATGCACAATATGATGCAATGCTTTATAACCGATATGACCGAAACCGATATTTTCATGACGGTCCTTTCCTGCGCCGCGTACATTTTTACTATCATTAATATGAAGTACTTGTAAACGATCGATACCAACAATCTTATCAAATTCGTTTAATACACCGTCAAAGTCATTTACAATGTCATATCCTGCATCGTGCGTATGACACGTGTCAAAGCATACCGATAGTTTTTCATTATATGTTACACCATCAATAATTTTTGCAATTTCTTCAAAGCTACGGCCGCATTCTGTTCCTTTTCCTGCCATCGTTTCTAACGCAATGTTCACCGTCTGATCTGGCGTTAATACTTCATTCAGTCCTTTAATAATTTGTTGAATGCCAGCGTCTGCCCCTGCACCAACGTGCGCACCTGGGTGAAGAACGATTTGTTTTGCCACACCTAATGCTGATGTTCTTTCAATTTCCATACGAAGGAAATCTACACCTAATTGGAATGTTTCTGGCTTCGTCGTATTTCCAACATTAATAATATATGGCGCATGTACGATAATCTCTTCGATACCGTTTTGTTCCATATGTTTTCTTCCTGCTCCTATATTCAATTCTTCAATTGGTTTTCTTCTCGTATTTTGCGGTGCACCTGTATAAATCATAAACGTCGTTGCACCGTATGAAACAGCCTCTTCACTTGCTGCTAATAACATTTTCTTACCACTCATAGAAACATGAGATCCAATCTTTAACATACAATCACCTCTTCAATATACAATAGATATAATGATAGCATAATTTGTAGAAATATGTAGTGAATTGTTTGTTCACAAAAAACGCACTACATAAATTTATACGACTATTTAAACAGACTATACTCTTCATTTACATTATCTAGATGAAGCGAAACTTTAATCAATATTTTCTATCCATATTGATTACGGCTCTCACAAATAGCTGGATAAAAAAAGATAAGGGAAATCCCTTATCTTTTTTTATTGCTATATTTTCTTTTCACTTTGTCACGTTCTGTTGCAAGTTTACGTTTATAGTTTGGTTTTACTTTTTTCGGTTTTTTAACAACTTTCGTTGCCATAACATCAAGTTCATCATTTGGTTTTTTACGGCTCTTACGACGACGACGTTCACCTAAATCCGCCCACTCATCTCCGCGTAAATCTACATGTTTAAACTCGATATGACGTTGTTTTTCTAAACTATCTAACGCTTCTTCGTTTGCTGGATCATAAATCGTCACTGCAATACCTGAATAGCCTGCACGTGCTGTTCTTCCCACTCGGTGAACGAAGAAATCTAAATCTGATGGAAGTTCGTAGTTAATAACATGACTAATTCCTTCAATATCAATACCACGAGCTGCTAAATCAGTTGCAACAATATATTGGAATTCAAGGTCACGAATTTGTTTCATCATTTTTTTACGATCACGAGGTGATAAATCTCCGTGAATTCGTCCAACTTTTAAGCCGCGTTCCGTTAATCCGTCAGCAACTTGATCTGCCATTTTCTTCGTATTCGTGAAAACAACTGCTAAATACGGCTTAAATTGTAGCAACATTCTTTTCACTAAATCAATTTTGTTACGATGTTTAGAAGGCACTAAATAATGCTCGATATTTCCAGCCGCAACTTGTTTTGGATTGATATGAATATGCTCTGGATTCTCCATGTATTTCTTCAGAAACGGTTTTAGTTTTTGAGGAATTGTTGCAGAGAAAACTAACATTTGCAAGTTTTTAGGCATGCGTGCTGCAATCTTATCTACATCATGAATGAATCCCATATCAAGCATTAAGTCTGCTTCATCGACAATAATTGTATTTGCTTTATGAACAAACAGTGCTTGTTCTTCTACTAAGTCTTTAATACGTCCTGGTGTTCCAACTACAATATGAGGTTGTTTTTTCAACTTTTCAATTGATCGTTGTTTATCAGTTCCACCAATTAAACAACGTGCTGTAATCATTTGATCTTCCGCACAGAACTTTGTTAATTTCACGATTTCTTCGTAAATTTGTTGTGCTAACTCACGAGTAGGCGCTGTAATAACAAGTTGTACTTCTTCACGACCTGGGTTAATTCTGTTCAATGTAGGAAGTAAGTATGCATGTGTTTTCCCAGAACCTGTTTGGGATTGTCCAATTACACTTACACCTTTTTTCACGACCGGGAAAATTTTCTGTTGAATTCCTGTCGGCTCTGTAAAGCGTAGTTCACGAACTGCATCTATTAAAAATGGTTTAAAATCATACTGTGTAAAAGTTTGTTGTGTCATAAGTTACACCTTCTTTCTAAATTTCTACTGCGCGCACAAATCAGTCAAGTCTACATTATATCGAAATCTACAAGTAAAATCCATCTTTAGTTTAGGTTTTTACTTCAAAAACTAACCTTCTTCCCTCTTATTGCATATTGTATGTGTATATACCTAACTGAAGAAAGGAGGATTTCTCACATGTTTCCAAAATCCCCCATGAGGCAAATGTATCCGAATCCAGGGCAGCAACCTTATACACCATATCCAATTCCACAACTACCACCGATGGCACAAAAAAAGAAAGGATTTCTTGCTAAACTCTTTAAAAAACACGATCCAACCGAAGCTTTCATGCAAATGGTTCCGCCTTATCGACAAATGGAAGGACCGCCAATGATGCACCAGCAACCGCCACCTCAATATCGACAGCAATATCAGCAACAATACCAACACCAATACCCGCAACAATATCAACAGCAATATCAACCATACATGCAGCAACATCCCGAGCAAATGATCCCTCCTCAAATGTATGAATCAAACGACACGCGCGGCGGTGCAGCAAATACAGACACATCAAGTAGCGGCATCGGTAGTTTTTTTTCGAATTTAATTTCGAATCCAACTAATATGATAAATAATATCGAAAAAGTATCACAAGTCGTTCAATCTGTAAGCCCTGTCGTCGAACAGTACGGTCCCATTATGCGTAACCTACCAAGCATTGTTAAAATTCTAACCTCTGGAAAAAGTACGGAAGAAAATCCAACCGAAGATCAAACTGAAGACGTAACAGAAAAGGTTGAGGTAGCAACTCCACATCCTCCATCCAAAAAAAGAAAAAGAAAAAAAATGGTGATTGAGCCAGTCATAGAAAAAGAAGTACGAGAGGAGCCTGTTCAAAAAATAGCAACAAAACCAAAACTATATGTGTAACAATCCTTTGTTTTCTATCCACTCCTCCTTTATAATGTAAAAGACTATGCACAAAAGTATCCCTTGTTTAGAAGGAGAGGATTACTCGTATGAAAATTGTTAAAATTTCCCCTCGTGGTTATTGCTACGGTGTTGTGGACGCGATGGTTATTGCACGTAACGCCGCATTAGATACATCATTACCAAGACCTATTTATATTTTAGGTATGATTGTTCACAACAAACATGTAACAGATGCGTTCGAAGAAGATGGCATCATCACACTAGATGGTCCAAGTCGATTAGACATTTTAGATAAAATCGATTCTGGTACTGTTATTTTCACTGCACACGGTGTTTCTCCAGAAGTTAAACAACGTGCAAAAGAAAAAGGTTTAACAACAATCGATGCCACTTGCCCAGATGTTACAAAAACACATGACCTTATTGAAGCAAAGAAAGCTGAAGGTTACCATGTCATTTATATTGGCAAAAAAAATCATCCAGAACCAGAAGGCGCAGTTGGTATCGCACCTGACATCGTTCATCTTATCGAAAGAGCCGATGATTTAAAAACATTAGAAATTCCAACGGATAAAATTTTAGTTACAAATCAAACAACGATGAGTCAATGGGATGTTCAACATTTAATGGAGGACATTCAGAAGAAATTCCCAACAGCAGAGTTCCATAAGGAAATTTGTTTAGCAACTCAAGTTCGCCAAGAAGCGGTTGCCAAACAAGCTGATGTTGCAGACTTAACAATTGTTGTCGGTGACCCGAAAAGTAATAACTCAAACCGTTTAGCACAAGTATCGCAAGAAATCGCTGGTACGAAAGCATACCGCGTTGCGGACGTAAGTGAAATCAAATTAGAATGGCTACAAGGTGTCGAGAACGTAGCTGTTACAGCAGGCGCTTCTACTCCAACACCAATTACAAAAGAGGTTATCGCTTTCTTAGAGCAATATGACCCAATGAATCCTGCTACATGGGAAAGAGTTCGAAAAGTACCGTTACAAAAAATATTACCTCGTGTAAAAGTGAAAAAAGAACAATAATAAAAACCGTTGCCTATATGAGCAACGGTTTTTTATTTTTCTTATACAAATGTAAATGGATCTGTATGTAACTGCGAAGCATGAATATGTACATTCAGTTTCTTTGCATCTGCTTTTTCTTGTAATTGCTTTTGTACACCTTGCTTCATTACCTTTTCAACGTTATGTCCTGGGTCGACGATATTTAAACCGAGCATCATCGCATCATGGGCAACATGATAATACATGTCACCTGTTACATATACATCCGCACCTTTAAATTTAGCTTGATTGATGTATTTGTTACCATCGCCACCAAGTACAGCTACTTTGCGCACTTTATCATCTAATTTCCCAACAACTCGCGCACCCTTTACATCTAACGATTGCTTTACATGTTCCGCAAACTGTCCAAGTGTCATTTCTTCTTGTAAATACCCTATTTTTCCAAGCCCTAACGTTTCACCTTTGTTATCAAGTGGATACACATCATAGGCTACTTCTTCATATGGATGTGCTGTTACCATTGCTTTAATCACTTTTCGTTGTAATGAAGCTGGAATAATCGTTTCGATCCGCACTTCTTCTACGCGCTCTAACTGTCCAGTTTCCCCGATATAAGGATTTGTCCCCTCTTGAGGTACAAACGTACCTGTACCCTCGCTATTAAACGTACAGTGACTATAATTGCCGATATGACTAGCACCTGCGTCTCCTAATGCTTTTCGTACTTCTTCTGCATGAGTTTCAGGCACAAACACAACAATTTTTTTCATTTCTTCTGCATATGTCGGTGCCAAAACTTCTGTATTTTGCAATCCTAACGCCTCAGCAAGTAAATCATTTACCCCGCCCTTAGCAACATCCACATTTGTATGTGCGGCATAGATTGCAATATCATTTTTAATACACTTTTCAATAATTTTCCCATATGCCTTATCTGTATGAATCGCTTTTAGCGGGTTAAAAATTAAAGGATGATGCGCAATAATGACATTCGCTCCTAATTGAATTGCTTCATCCACAACTTCTTCCGTTACATCTAACGCAATTAATACGTGCTGCACGGGTTTATTAAGCGCTCCAATCTGCAAGCCAATCTTATCTCCTTCCATCGCCAAATGCTTCGGATACATACTTTCAAATAACGAAATAATTTCATGGCCATTTGGAATTTTACTCATGATAAAACCTCCCCTATCATTTTCATTTTCGCTTCTACTTCCGCACGCTTCGCTTTTGTTTCTTCAGAATCAGCCGCACGTTCTAACTGCTTTAAAATATTTTGGAAGTTTTTTAATTCTCCTTCCCACTTTTCAACGAAAGCTTCACTTTTTTCTTTCATTAAAAATGGTCCCATAAATAATTCAGCCTGTTTATTTTCAGAGTAAGGAACCGTGATATTTCCTCGCTCCCCTACTAAAATCTCGTAAATTTTCCCATCTTCTTTTACGATTTTTTCATGGATAAGCTCCCATCCATTCGCAATAAACCATTCACGAATGTGATGCGCTGCAATATTCGGCTGTAAGATTAAACGTGTTACACCTTCTAATTTTTCTTTACCACTTTCTAAAATATCACGAATTAACGCTCCGCCCATTCCGGCAACCGTAATTACATCTACTTCTCCTGGCGCGATAACAGCTAATCCATTCCCTTTACGCACATCTACTTTATCTTGTAAGCCACTTTCAGCTACAGTTGCCTGCGCAGAGCGAAATGGTCCATCTACAACCTCTCCAGCAACTGCTTTAGTAGCAATATTATTTATAATTGTATAACACGGTAAATACGCATGATCCGATCCAATATCGGCAACTGTAGATCCTACTGGTATTTCACGCACAACTTCTTCTAATCGTTTTGAAAGCTTTACTTCATTCATGTATTTCCATTACTCCTTCTCTTGTCAGTCTGTCTCCATGATAATGAATTTATAGTAGTTGTTGCAAGCCTATAACAACAATTCACTTCTCTATCATTCATCGTATTTTAGAAAATATAGAAAAACAAGCCTTTTGCTTAAGCAAAAGGCTTGCCATACGGAACTTTATTTTTTCTTCGATAACCAATCAGCTACTTTAGCGGCTTGATCAGCTGGAACTATATTCGGTGGCATATTTCCTTTTCCTTTCGAAAGAATTTCTTTAATTTCATCCTTTGAAAGTTTCCCACCAATTTTTTGTAAATTAGGTCCTACCGCCCCTTGTAACTGATCACCGTGGCAGCTCGTACAGCTTTGCTTCACAATATCCTCTGGCTTGGATGCTGTTTGTGCTGGCTTCCCGCCATTTTTTGCATCAGCTAACTCTTTAGATTTATTTAGCCCCTGAAATGAAAATACAAACATAACGATAATACCCAATGCTGCAATAAGAGCGAACGGAATCAGCGGATTACGTTTCATATCTCTTCTCCCCCCTCTATACCCCTAAATAGTTAGATGATTCAGTCATTTCCATTGTACTTGAAAACGCTCTATCAGAAAAGAGTAAACTACTAATCGTTAAAAATATTCCATAAATTCAGTTTATTGTTTTTTATTGTTATATCGCTTATTATTTCGATAATTATTAACGTTTCTCATCATATTTTTCACTTTTCTACATATATTTTTGTATAGAATAAACAAAATTAATCGAAAAATCGAAAAATGAGCATTTGCAAATCAAAAGACAATTCTGTAAAATAAATTACAAGAAATTGTAATAGTTGCTGACAGCTAAAGTTTAACAAAAATTAACAAAATAAAAAAGTTTACTTCACAAAAGTGAAGTAAACTTAAAGGTAGCCTATTCTAAGAAATCCTTAAGACGCTTACTACGGCTTGGATGTCTCAATTTACGAAGTGCTTTTGCTTCAATTTGACGGATACGTTCTCTCGTTACGCCGAATACTTTCCCAACTTCTTCAAGCGTACGAGTTCGTCCATCATCTAAACCAAAACGAAGACGTAGAACATTTTCTTCACGATCTGTTAGTGTATCTAACACATCTTCTAATTGTTCTTTTAGCAATTCATACGCTGCATGGTCCGCAGGCGATGTTGCTTCTTGGTCTTCAATGAAATCACCTAAATGGGAGTCATCTTCTTCACCAATCGGTGTTTCAAGAGAAACTGGCTCCTGTGCAATTTTCAAGATTTCACGTACTTTTTCTGGAGCAAGATCCATTTCTTCACCAATCTCTTCAGGAGATGGTTCACGTCCTAAATCTTGTAATAATTGACGTTGTACACGAATTAACTTATTAATCGTTTCAACCATATGAACTGGGATACGAATTGTTCTTGCTTGGTCTGCAATCGCACGTGTAATTGCTTGGCGAATCCACCAAGTTGCATACGTACTAAATTTGAAACCTTTACGATAATCGAACTTTTCAACCGCTTTAATTAGACCCATATTCCCTTCTTGGATTAAGTCTAAGAAAAGCATACCACGGCCCACGTAGCGCTTTGCAATACTTACTACAAGACGTAAGTTTGCTTCTGCAAGACGACGTTTCGCTTCTTCATCGCCTTCTTCAATACGCGTTGCAAGTCGAATTTCTTCTTCTGCAGATAGTAAATCTACACGACCAATTTCTTTTAAATACATACGAACAGGATCGTTGATTTTAACCCCTGGTGGTACACTTAAATCATTGAGGTCGAATTCTTCTTCCGATTTTGCTATTTGGCGATTATTAGGGCCTTCGTCGTCATTGTCGCCAACTAAGTCAATCCCTTGTTCACCTAAATATTCATAGTATTCATCCATTTGATCGGATTCAATTTCAAATCCATTCATGCGTTCTGCAATCTCTTCATATGTAAGAACGCCACGTTTTTTTCCGAGCTCAGTGAGTTGTTCTTTCACTTGCTCAAGGGTCATTTCAGTTTCAATTTGTTTAGAACGAGCTGGTTTGTCAGCCATCTGTTCCCCTCCTTACGCGAGATACAAACATTCATTATACTAAAAATTTATCAAAAAAGCTATTTTCTCGCTTTTTGATTTTGTAAATATGCTACATAATATTTAGCAGCCTCTACAGGATCTGTTTTTTCCATTTGTTTTATCTTGAAGATGATTTCCATCTTTTCAAGTTTTTCTTGATGACGTCTAAGCGTCTCCAAATGGCCTTGTAACACTTCTTCTGTGTATTCTGGATTAATAAATTCATCCGTCGAAATATCAGTAATAATATTTTTCAACTTTTCATCAGAGAGCCAACTTAAAAATGTTCCGACTGAAGGTTCATTTCCCTTTTCATAATATGCGTATAGTTCATATAAAATCCCTTTATGTTCTTCTGTATGAAAATCTTCTATGTGGGATTCCATACGAACGGCCACTTCTGGACTTTGCAACATATGGTAAATAATTTCTCTTTCTGCCCTTTCAAAACCTGTTAACTTCGGTTTTGTTTGAACAATTTGAGACGGCTTAGAAACCTGCTTTACTTGTTTTTGCTGTACCTTTTGTTCTTTGCGATATTGGTGCAATTGATTCAAAAGTGTTTCCATTGAATACGAAAATTCTTGCGATAATGACTTCAAATATGATTCTGCCTGCATCGCATCCTGTAACAACGATAACTCTTTTAAAACACTTTTCACATACTCTTCTTTGCCCGACTCATCTTGCAAATTTTTCCCTAAACGCAAATAATTTATTTTAAAACCAACAAAACTTATACTTGATTTCACAAGATTTTCAAAAGCAGTTGTCCCATATTGTTGCACATATTCATCAGGATCAAGCTTATCTGGCAAGGATGTAACTTTCACTTGGCAACCAACTTGCAACAATAATTGCCCTGCTTTCATCGTCGCTTCTCGCCCTGCTTTATCACCATCATAGCAAAGAACAACAGTTTCAACGTTACGTCGCAGAAGTTTTGCTTGTTCTTCAGTTAAAGCTGTTCCCATTGTCGCAACAGCTTCTTCCACACCACTTTTTACCGCAGCTAGTACGTCAGCATACCCTTCAAAAAGGACCACTTGCCCACGTTTTCTAATAAACGGCCTCGCTTGGTGGAAGTTATACAACAATTTACTTTTGTGAAAAATTGGTGTTTCTGGGCTATTTAAATATTTCGGAGTGTCATCTCCTAATGCCCTTCCACTAAACGCTATCACTTTACCTTGTAACGTATAGATTGGAAACATAACTCTTCCACGGAAGCGATCATAATGACTACCATCCTTCTCGCTTCTTATGAGAAGACCAGCTTGTTCCATACTTGATAGCGATAAACCTCTTTTTTGTAAGATTTTCGTTGCTGCATCCCAAGCAGGTGACGCATAACCAATTTCAAACTTCTCAATCATCTCTTTTGTAATACCACGTTTTAACAAATACGAAAGTGCTTCATTTCCTTCTTCTGTATTTACTAATAAATGATGATAATACTTTTTCAAAAGTTCATGAGCCTGTTGCATGATGACAGTGTCATCAGATATGTCTTCTTGTTGTCCTTGCCCTGATGTATACTCTGCAACCGCAATTCCATTTCTTTCACCTAGCTTTTGAACAGCTTCGGTAAAAGCCAGTCCTTCCATTTTCATTAGAAAGGAAAATACATTTCCACCTTCTCCACATCCGAAGCAATGAAAAATTTGCTTGTCAGATGAAACAGAGAATGAAGGAGAATTCTCACCATGAAACGGACAAAGGCCGAAATAGTTACGTCCCTGTTTTCTAAGTTGAACGTATTCACCAATCACTTCGACAATATCGGATGATGTCCGAATTTGTTCAACAACTTCTTCAGGAATTCTGTTCCCCATAACTCCATCTCCGTGTCGTATTTTGTATTCGATATAAATTAAAAAATTCCTTTATAATTCGACAATATTTTTTCTAAACTTATTAGAAAATGTTGTCGATCACGTTATCAAGCGATTTTGCAGACCCTTTTCTGCGTAACTTCGCAGATACGTACCTACTATATAAAATTGTATCCATTTGCTCATCTATTACAAATGTACCTCATGGAGACAATACATATGCACTTTTTCATAAGAAGACTAGCAAGCATCATATCCTATGTGATCACGAGATCTGTTTTTTGCATGTTGATACATATAAAGAAATCAACTTTTGCTTATTCAGCATCTACATAGATCCAAATTCCCTCGCTGCTTCCTTAAACGATGAGCATACGATGTGACAAACAAAATTTTGACATGAAATTTCGTTCCAGCTCGCACAATTGTCAGCCTTCACAGTATATGCATCTGCATCAACTCATACCATATTGATGTTTTGCATATTTCTGTATTCTACATCCCTTCTGCGAATCCTTCCATAATGTGCGTTTTCTTGTATAGATTTTGTCGATTTAACGTAATTACATGTCATTTCTTAAATCCTATCCCTAGTTTATTCTGAAAAATTAAAGTCTAAACGTAAAATATAGGTTTTTATCACAATTTTTTATTATAATATATTTTCTTCAACTACGCTACATATCCCTTTATTTTTTCATCTTCTATTTCAGGATAGCTAAACCCTACCTTTAGCATAATAAAAAGACCGAAAAATATAAGCATAACCACTTCGCTATCATCTATTACGAAATCAGCAGGCACTGTGTTTCTCACGAGCGAAAAAAGCACATTCACCTTTGGTAAATGTGCTAAAACATTTTTTGGTTTTGCACTGCATTCACAATAATGTTAGCTGTTTCTTCAATCGCTTTGTTCGATACATCAATTACTTGACAATTTATTTTACTAACTACATTCTCAAAGTGATCAATCTCTTCTTTAATACGATTAATATTGGCATATGTTGCTCCATCACTTAGTCCAAGTGATTTCAATCGCTCTTTTCGAATATGATTTAACTTCTCTGGCGTAATTTTCAAACCAAAGCATTTTTCTTTAGCCACTTGATATAATTCTTCAGGCGGATCTACTTCTGGTACTAGTGGTACGTTGGCAACTTTCAAACGTTTGTTATGAGCTAAATATTGAGAAAGTGGTGTTTTTGATGTGCGCGAAATCCCAATTAACACGATATCTGCTTTTAAAATACCCCGTGCATCTCTACCATCATCATACTTCACAGCAAACTCAATCGCTTCAATCTTTTTAAAGTATTCTTCATCTAACCTACGAACAACACCAGGCTCATATCTAGGCACTTGCCCGGTAATTTCTTCAATTTGATCGATTAGAGGACCAATAATATCATATGCCTCTACACCTTCTTTTGCAGCCTCTGTCACTAAATATTGGCGCATGTCAGGCTTTACTAACGTAAAACAAATAAGTGCTTGATTGCTCTTAGCAATCGATATCACTTCTTTTAATGTCCCTGTATCTTCTACATACGGCACACGTCTAATATCAGGAGCAAATGGGAATTGCCCCATTGCTGCTCGAACAACCAAATCAGCCGTTTCTCCTACAGAGTCAGATACGACATATACGATTTTATTATCCATTACATTACCTCACTTTAAACAAATTACACTTATTCGTTATTTACTAAGTTTACAAACGCACGTGTAATATTTGTTTTTGTAATTCGTCCAACCACTTCTAAACCTTGTTTCGTATCTTTTACAACTGGCATCGCATCAATCTGTCTTTCTATTAATTCCATCGCAATATCATATAAAGAATCTTCTCTACGACACATCGCAATGTTTGGCATCCTTGTCATGATAATATTAACCGGAAGTGAGGTTAAATCCTGCTTCCCTAAGCTAGCTCGTAATAAATCTTTACGAGATACAACGCCTACTAATAGAGTCGATTGATCTACAACGAATAATGTACCTACATCCTCTAAAAACATAGTACAAATCGCATCGTATACCGATACATTTTTATCAATTACAACCGGTCTAGATTGATAATCTTGTACTTTAATTTTCTTAACAGCTTCAGATAATAACTGCCCCCCAGTTTTACCCGTATAAAAATAACCTACGCGTGGACGTGCTTCTAAATAACCAGCCATCGTTAAAATTGCTAAGTCTGGTCTTAGCGTTGCACGTGTTAATCCCAATTGCGCAGCAATTGACTCCCCTGTAATAGGACCGTGATCTTTTACAATCTGAATGATATGTTCTTGCCGTTTATTCAGCTCTATGATAATCACCACCTTTAATGCACAACGAAAAAAGTTATACTATCTCTTAAATATTATATACTAAATATGCTATTCGAAAAAGAAAGGATGTAAAAAGGACCGTATACGGCCCCAAATTATATTTGAAACTTATCAAGTTGTTCTAAGAAACGTCTTGATTTCAAATAAATCCCGCAATATTCATCATAATATGTATTCAATACTAAACGCATTTGTTTTTTTGTGCTATCCTTCACTGATACATTGCCAAGTCTATGTAAATCGAAGTGGTAGAAAAGACGTAATAATTTATGAACGGCTTCCCCCACTGGTATACGATACTGATCTTGCTCAGCATGACGTGAGCACAGAAAGCCGCCCTCCCTAACAGAGAAGGCGACAAAATCTGTTTCTTGATGACAAATCGCACATGTATCAAAGTACGGGCGCATCCCTAATACCGGAAGCATTTTCGTTTGATAAATTAATGATAATACTTCTGGATCAACACCCTCACACATATAATGCAACGTTTGATATAACATTTCAAATAAATATGGATTATGTTTTTTATCTTCTGTTGCTTTATCAGTTAACTCAACAATAAATGATGCATAAGCAGTTAAAAATATATCCTCGCGAATTTCTTTCATAGTTGAAATAATCTCGCCTTGTTGCAAAGTTCCAAGTCCAGATCCCATTTGAATAAGAAAATGACCATGTGTCATAAGTTGCGAAACAGATGCTAACCGGCTTTTTGGTTTTTTCGCTCCTCTTGCCATTGCACTTACCTTACCCAATTCTCTTGAGAATATTGTAACAATCTTGTTCGTTTCTCCGTAATCTGTCGTACGGATAACGATGCCCTCAACTTTTTGAAACATGTTCGTCACCATCCAAGGTTTGAACAAAACGGGTCAAGAAATTGGAGAGTCTAGATGCGCTAGCTCCTCTTCATGTTGATCCATCTCATCGTTTACGTCTTTTTCCATTTCTTTCAAAAGCAAATACGTCTCAATACTTCCTGTTTTGGAGAAAAACTTCCAGGTAAAATCTAGCATAAGAATCCACCTTTCTCAATAAGCGTAGCCTATAAACCAATTTCCTTTGTTGTTATTAAATTGACCCATTTTGTCCATTTTCATGTGAGGAAAATTTTTCCTAATTTATCAAAACTCGTAAAAACCAATAATCAGCGGATGAACAAAACATCCGCTGATTACAGCTTTACTCTATTTTAATACTCGTCTTCGCGGAAACCAAGGTCACGAAGCTGAGACATTTTATTACGCCAATCTTTTTGCACTTTTACCCATACTTCTAAAAATACTTTAGAACCAAGTAATGCTTCAATATCAAAACGAGCTCGCTTACCGACTTCTTTTAACATCTTCCCTTGTTTTCCGATAATAATCCCTTTTTGCGACGGACGTTCCACAACAATCGTTGCATTAATATAAACTGCCCCGCCCTCACGTTTTTGAATTGCATCGATAACAACAGCTACAGAATGCGGCACTTCTTCACGTGTTAAATGTAGTACTTTCTCACGAATAAGCTCTGCAATAATAAATCTCTCCGGATGATCCGTTACTTGATTATCTGGGTAGTATTGTGGTCCTTCCGGTAAATACTTTTTAATTTTACCAATTAGGGCCTCTACGTTATTACCGTCTAATGCAGAAATTGGTACGATTTCTGCAAAGTCATGTAATTTGCGATATTGATCAATTAGCTCTAATAATTGTTCTGGGTGAACTTGGTCAATTTTATTAATAACTAAAAATACTGGTTGTTTCGTTTCTTTTAACTTCTCGATGATGAATTCTTCACCACGACCAAAGCCTTCAACAGCATTCACCATAAATAAAACGATATCAACTTCTTTTAATGTCGTTTGCGCCATCTTCACCATGAAGTCGCCTAGTTTATGTTTCGGTTTATGTATTCCTGGTGTATCAATAAAAATTACTTGTGAATCATTTTCTGTATATACACCTTGAATTTTATTACGAGTTGTTTGTGGCTTGTCACTCATAATAGCAATTTTTTGACCAATAATACGATTTAAAAATGTAGATTTCCCAACATTCGGTCTGCCAATAATAGAGACAAAACCTGATTTATAACCTTTTCTATTCATGTAAATCCTCCGCTAAAAATGCTCCTGGTAACAATTCCCCGACTGTTGTCTCTTGAACGTCACCATGTAAATTTGATAGGTATACTTTCGTATCCTGTTTACATAATTCTACCATAACTTGTCGACATGCTCCACAAGGAGGTACTGGACGCTTCGTATCCGCCACAATTGCGATAGCTACAAACTCTTTATCTCCTTCAGAAACCGCCTTAAATAAAGCTGTTCTTTCTGCACAGTTACATAAGCCATATGAAGCATTCTCAACATTACATCCACGATATACTTTTCCATCCTGCGTTAATAATGCTGCACCTACTTGAAATTTAGAATATGGTACGTACGCTTGTTTACGCGCTTCGATTGCTTCTTGAATTAATTGTTGACCATTCATATTCCCGCATCCTTCCTGTTCACAGCTGTGAATAGATACACTCTCTTATTAAAGGCCTTTACGGCACCTTCAAAGCTTAAGAAAAGCTTTGGAATGCAACTATACCACATACGGTAAAAAGATAATAGCACCAATTATAACGGCTATTATCGCGAACAATAAAACCGCTCCCGCCGCGACATCCTTTGCGACTTTCGCAAACGGATGTATATCGGTAGTCGCTAAATCTACTGTTTTTTCCACAGCCGTATTTACCATCTCTAAACTCATTACAATTCCTATTACAATAAGTAATACCATCCATTCTACTTTTGTAATATGGAAATAAAAGCCGCAGCATATAACAACAACTGCGGCTAAATAATGAATTTTCATATTTCGTTCATGACGAAGACAAAAGAATATACCGACTATAGCATACCCAAAACTATCTATAAGTTTTCCTTTTTTCATCGTCCTAATCCAAATGCTTCTAAAATTTCTTTTTGTCTTCCGAACATTTCTTTTTCATCCTCTTCTGTCATGTGGTCATAACCAAGTAAATGTAAAAAGCCATGTAACGCTAAAAAGCCAAGTTCACGATCAAAAGAATGTCCATACTCTTCAGCTTGTTCTTTCGCTCTCGGAATAGAAATAATAAGATCACCTAACATACGCGGCATCTCTACACCTACAATTTCCATTTCTCCTTCTCCCATTTCTTCCATAGCAAAAGAAATGACATCAGTAGGCTGATCCTTATCTCGGTAATCACGATTAATCTCGCGAATGCGTTCGTTATCTACAAATGTTACTGATAACTCTGCACCATCCTCTATTTTTTCCATTTGAGCTGCTTTTCCTAATATCTCACGAATTAAATTCACATACTCTTCTTTCACTTCTTCTGTTTCATCAATGAAATCAATTAATAAACTCATTCTTTCTCCTTATCTTCCGGTGGTTCCGGATATGTAATACGCGAATGGAAAATACCATTTAACGTTTCACATAACGTTTTTCCAACGATTTGTAGTTCCTTAAATGTCAAATCACATTCACTAAATTGCCCATCTTGCAGGCGATCTTTAATAATACTTTGTACTAAATTATTAATTTGATCTGGCGTTGGGTGATTCATAGAACGTACCGCTGCCTCAACACTATCCGCAATACCAACGATTGCCGATTCTTTAGAAGTTGCTTTTGATCCCGGATAACGGAACATCTCTTCTGTATATTTTTCTTTATCTTCTTTAATCGCCTTATAATAAAAATATTTCAGGAGCGTTGTACCATGGTGTTGTCCAGCAATATCGATAATTTCTTGCGGAATATGGTATTCTTCAAGCATCTTTACTCCATCGGTTACATGAGCAATGATAATATCTTTACTCGTCACAGGATCTAATTTATCATGCGGATTTTCAATTCCCATCTGGTTTTCAATAAAGAATTGTGGTTGTACTGTTTTTCCTACATCATGATAGTAAGCCCCTACACGCGCTAATACACCATTTGCTCCAACTGCTTCACAAGCCGCCTCAGAAAGATTTGCTACCATTACACTATGGTGATATGTCCCTGGCGCTTCTAATAAAATTCTACGCAACAGCGGATGATTCGGACTTGATAATTCCATAAGCTTCATACTTGATACAATTCCAAGTCCACTTTCTAAATATGGTAATATCCCCATAGCCAAAACGGATGAGATAATTCCTGAAAGGGAAGCCATTAATAATTGGGTACCAATTCCAAGAGGCGAAAAATTCCCATTACGTAATAATAATAACGCCGCCAAGACGACTACATTTAAGATTGAAACGAGTATACCAGCTTGTAAAATCATCGTACGACGATTTTTTTCTCTTAAGAAAATGCTCACTGATAATGAACTTAATAAAACATAAATGCCTACACTATAATTTAGTGTACTTGTTACTCCTTCATTAAACATAATACTTCCGCACACAGAAAAAATCATACTTGTTAAAAATACAAATCGATCGCCAATCATTAGTTTTACAAGTATCGTTCCCATCGCAACTGGGACAACATACGCAATTCCTGCATATTCAAGCTTTTGAAACAAACTAATAATTTTCATTAAAACAATCGTGATAGACAAAATTGTAATATACGCTAAAATGTACGGTTTGTCTTCTCTTTTCCGCTGTAAAAATACTTCAAACTGTTTATGCATAAAGTATAGTAACACACCAATGAGCACCGCTAATCCAACATAAGGCTGAAAACTATTACCTTTTTCTAATAAACCGACTAATTTCAACTGATTATACATATCACTTGAAATTGTTTCACCTTCTCTAACAATAACTTGTCCTTGAAGAATATAAACAGGTGGAACTAAATCTTCTTCTGCTTTCTTCTTCTCTTTCGTTACAGCCGGGTCATAGAAATAATTTGCTGTAATCGCATATGATCCTAGCGCATTCACAGCTTCTTTCAATCCGCTATTCACATTCAGGCTTTTCATTTCATTAACAAATCGCTCTTTCGCTGCCATTTCTTCGGACATTTTAATATTTCCACCCATGATAACGCTAACAGACGTTAAAGCCGCATTCTTTGCTAATTCTAATTGATCCGGTTCTGCATTAATAAAGTATAATAAATTCTCATCCGATAATTCCTTCGTTAAATTAGATGGCAACTTCTTCTTCAACTTTTCTAATTTATTCGCATCGGTCATCTTTTTTTGCTCTTCAGGTCCAGCAGCTTTCATCTCCTGAATTACTTCATTCACCTTAGCAAAAACATCATTTACAATATCTACTCTATTTTGTTTATATTCACTTCTATATGTATATTGATCCCCGACTTTTTGAGCGGCCTCTTGTTTTTTTCTTTCCGTTATAACCTTATCTTCAATTTTAATAGGAGAATGAATTGTTTTTTTCGCAATAGAATACATATCAACATCTAATTGCTCTGGTTTCACATTATTCATAAGTGCGAAAAACAGCATTGCTCCTAATAAAACGTAAGAAATCCAACTTAGTTTTTTCGAATGTTGTAAATTACGAAACCACTTAGAAATTTCTTGAGATCTTAACATGATTTCAATACCTTCTCCTCTCTAGAAATAAAGTGAAACTATTTATAGCTTTCATTTCTTCTAGCCAACGATACTTTTAGGTAACATTTTTATACACCAGTACCTATAGTTTATTTCTCTTATCTTTTATGATAGTAAAAAATATGCCGTTCGCCAACCTTAATACAAAAAGAAATGATCCTGACAAATAGGATCATTCCATTTTATCATATGCCTCAATAATACGTTGTACCAGTGGATGCCTTACAACGTCCGTTTGTTCTAACGTAATGAATGAAAGACCTGATACACCAAATAAAATGTTAGCGGCTAGCGTAAGCCCTGATTTTACCCCCTTTGGTAAGTCTACTTGTGAAGGGTCCCCCGTAATAACCATTTTAGAACTAAAACCTAATCTAGTTAAAAACATTTTTATTTGTGCACCCGTTGTATTTTGCGCTTCATCTAAAATAACAAATGAATCATCGAGCGTACGTCCTCTCATATAAGCAAGAGGCGCGATTTCAATTACACCTCTCTCCATCATACGCTGCGTATATTCTTGTCCAAGAATATCGTGCAGAGCATCATACAATGGACGTAAGTACGGATCTACCTTCTCTTTCAAATCACCTGGTAAAAATCCTAAACTTTCTCCAGCTTCTACAGCCGGTCTCGTTAAAATGATTTTCTTTACATACCCTTGCTTTAAAGCTCTTACAGCCATTACTACAGCTAAGTATGTTTTCCCAGTCCCGGCAGGTCCTATTCCAAATACAATATCATTTTTCTTCATTGCATGAATATATCTTCTTTGTCCCATCGTTTTTACACGAATGGATTTACCTTTTGCCGTTTTAAAGATTTCTTCTTCATATAACTCTTCAAATTGAGCAATTTTCCCTTGTTGTGCGAGCTGAATTGCATACGCAACATCTCTTTCTGTAATTGACACACCTTTTCGAATAACAACAAGTAGTTGTTGTAAGATTTTTTCTACGAGTGTCACAGTTTCAACTGCTCCAGATGCATGAACAGTTTCACCTCTAGTTACGATTGATACATTCAGTTCCCGTTCAATTACTTTCAAATGAGCATCATTGACTCCAAAAAGAGCAATTGCTTCGTTAGTATTTTCCAATTGTTGGTTCATTTCTACTAATTGTTCTGCCATTACTCAGTCTCCTTTAATATCGGATTCGGATATTGGTTGTGGCTCTGCAATATTTTCAATCACAGTATAATGCAAAGTGACTTTTAGTTGATCCGCCTCAACCTCTTTACTCAAAATCTTATCACTTACAATCATAGCATGTTCATCCAATTTTTTCTTTAGTTCTTTTTCGGCCATTTCTTTCGCTACTTTCATTGCCTGTTTTTCTGTATATTCTCGGTTCGCCTCTTCCTCTTCTCGCACTACATCTTTTTCATATGCAATCGGCAGTGTAAAACCAAATAATTTCACATCATGTTTTACACTTTCCGTACGAGAACGTTTATACTTATCATGCTGAAATCCCCATATTTTTATTTTTGTACTCCCAAATGTAAGGTAATGCTCATTATACGTATTACCAGTATATACTTGAAATTGCGTCTTGAGTGGTACATTCACCTCAGATGTGTACCACGTTTCTCCATATACAATACCTTTCGCCGAAACAATGGTTGGACTCTCCTCATTACCGTATATCCCTGATACGAGAAGCTGCCCTTTTTCTACATGATCATTTTTTAAAACGACTGGTTTTCCAACTTCAACAAATGTTTTTGTAACAATCGCTTCTTTTTTTGCCACTAAATTTTGCGGCCTTTGTTCTTTTTCTTTTTTCGGCTCATTTTTTTCAACAATTTTAAAATGGTACGTCGTTCCCCTTACTTCTAGTCCTGCCCAAGTAATCGCATTAATATTGTCCGTCAAATGACGTTGTACATCTTCTACACTAGGCATTTGGAATTGTAATTTTCCTTTTTTAATACCCATTTTGTCCAATTCTTTCATCAATATATATTCTGTTTCAGGTTTCGCTCCCGTAATTTCAATTTTCCAAACCATATTCGATAATGCAATCATACCAAAGAAGAAAATTAAAAAACCAATTAAGAATCCACTATTTTTAATTAAGCGCTTATTCCAAAATGGAAAACCGTAACGCCCAATAAAATATAGTTTACACTCATTTTTTCTATAAATCGGCTTTATTTTTTTCACATCTCGTAATAGCATACAAAAGACTAACGTTTCATCGGCGATTTTCTTAACGTCCCAAACTAATAATTTTCTACGCACACATTCGTTAACAAACCGCTCCGCTCCTCTACCTTCAATTCGTACCTTCACATATCCAAGCCACTTTATAAACCATTTATTTTTCATCTACTACCTTCACTACCTTTCCAAAAGTAGACACACTACTTTTCACTTTAATTAGCAAAATAGCTCGTACGAAAATGAAATAAAGAGTTTTATTTTCCATAAATAGCGGGATAAAGTGAGACTTTAATCAGCCCTCACCAATTGGACTTTAATGGATAGCCCGACCCCCACCTAACTTCTTTGCTTTCGCTGAATTTTGAGGCGGGGGCTTACTGCCCATTAAAGCGGGATAAACTTAAATAGTAGGGACAAATCATTAGAATAAAGAAGAAAAACTTCACATATGGAAGTTTCCCTTACTTCTCTTTCTGTTCGTCTTCTAAAAACGTCACTTGCTCAATTATCCCTTCAAGCAAAAGTTCTTCCGGAAGGATTGTTTTAATAACAAAGGACTGCCCCTTAATCAATAACTGACCATGTTTTAACAACAATCTTACTTCTTTATCTGAAAACACTAATAAACCTCGATGATTTTCTATATAGATATGCACTTGCCCAACAAGCGTGATCCGAGGTAGATCCATTAGCACATCCACTGGTAGGTCTATTTGCTTCGTTAACCAATTCTTCATTTGTTCTAATTTTTTCATCCCAAAAGACCCCCTCTCATCCCATATGTATGAAAAAAGAGCTTGTAATATCACGTCCAAACTGAAAAAAGCATAAAAAAACGTCTCATACGAAATGAGACGTTTTTTTATGCTAATAGCTGGATAACCAGCTTATTCACAAGCGATCCATCTGTTTTACCTTTTACTTTCGGCATAACAGCAGTCATCACCTTACCCATATCTGCTTTAGACGTCGCACCAACTTCAGAAATAACTTGCTTGATTATATCAACTAGCTCTTCTTCCGTTAATTGCTCCGGCAAATATGCGCTTAAAATCTGAATTTCACTTTGCAGTTTATTAACAAGGTCTTCACGACCAGCTTTTTTAAATTCAAGGAGGGAGTCCTTATGCTGTTTTACTTCACGAGCTAAAACTGTTAGTTCCTCTTCTTCAGTAAGAGTATGCTGTAGTTTAATACCTTCATTTTGTAAAGCAGCCTTAACCATACGAATGACGGTTAATTTTTCTTTTTGTTTATTCTTCATCGCTTGTTTCATATCATCGTTTAAACGACCGAGAAGACTCATAACTTACACCCTCTCTTAGAATTTACGCTTTCTTGCCGCTTCAGATTTCTTCTTACGTTTTACACTTGGTTTTTCATAAAACTCGCGCTTTCTTGCTTCAGCAAGTGTACCAGTTTTAGAAACCGATCTTTTAAAACGGCGAAGTGCATCCTCCAAAGACTCGTTTTTACGAACGACTGTTTTTGACATTCTCTTTCCCTCCCTCCGAAACATCACACTTACATACTAACTCCAGCATGCAAAAAGAAACACTTCTTCAGCATGTCTTTTACGATTATAATACATTTTATCACTTCAGGTCAACTATTTGACAGAATAAAAGAAGAATAGATGCTCTTCCTTTTTCAAAAACTATGCAGATAGATGTTATCTTTTCCCCTGAAGGCAACTATATTTTTGTCATTATACCTTTTTTCATGCAGAAACGTACGGAAAAACTACTCATTTCGTACATTTTCAGTACTTAACTTCTCCACTAAAAAAGAAAGCATGCAAATCGTTTCCGTTTGCATGCTTTTTTATCCCGATTGGTGCGGGCTAATAATGAGCGGGGAATGAATCCCACGCTCATTAAAGTTTCACTTTATGCGCTTGCTGATTCCTTTTTCACATCATCTTCAAGGACACGAACAAATTGCGCTTCGTTATATGGATAACCAGCTTTTGTGATTTTTACTTTCACTAATTTACCGATTAATTCTTCTGATCCTTCAAATACAATTTTCAAGTAGTTATCTGTATAACCTACATATAGGCCTTCACGGTCGCCCTCTTTAAATTGTTCTTCTGGAATAATTTCAAGTACTTCTCCTTCAAACTGTGATGCATACTCTTTCGCTAATTGATTAGATAGTTCAATTAAACGGTGAACACGATCATTCTTCACATCTTCAGGAACTTGATCTTCCATACGCGCTGCAGGTGTTCCTGTACGTTTTGAGTACGGGAATACGTGCAACTCAGAGAAGCGATTCTCTTTAATGAAATTGTATGTTTCCATGAATTCTTCTTCTGTTTCACCTGGGAAACCAACGATTACGTCTGATGTAATCGCAAGACCTGGTAACGCTTCTTTCAAACGATCTAAGCGCTCCTGGAAAAATTCCATCGTATATTTACGACGCATACGCTTTAATACAGTATTAGATCCAGATTGCAACGGAATGTGTAAATGACGTACAACTACTTCAGACTTATCTAACACTTCAATTACTTCATCTGAAATCTGACTCGCTTCAATAGAAGAAATACGAAGACGTTTTAATCCGTCTACTTCCGCTTCCATATCACGAAGTAATCCAGCTAAGTTATAATCTTTAATATCTTCACCGTATCCACCTGTATGAATACCTGTTAATACGATTTCCTTATAGCCTGCATCTACTAATTGCTGCGCTTGTTTAATAACTTCTTTCCCATCGCGAGAACGCATTAAACCACGCGCCCAAGGAATAATACAGAATGTACAGAAGTTATTACAACCTTCTTGTATTTTTAAAGATGCACGTGTACGATCCGTGAAGTAAGGTACATCCAGTTCTTCGTATACACGTGTTTTCATAATGTTGCGGACAGCATTAATTGGCTGACGCTCTTTACGGAATTCTTCGATGTATCCTAACATCTTTTCACGATCTTGTGTACCAACTACAATATCTACACCTGGAATCGCCATAATTTCCGCTGGAGATGTTTGTGCATAACATCCCGTTACACAAATAACCGCATCTGGGTTTTGACGAACAGCACGTCTAATAACTTGACGACTTTTCTTATCTCCCGTATTTGTTACTGTACATGTATTGATAACATATACATCAGCTTTCTTTTCATATTCAGTTCTTTCATATCCACCTTGTTTAAACAATTGCCAAATGGCTTCTGTTTCATAGTGGTTTACTTTACAACCTAACGTATGGAACGCAACAGTTGACATTGATCATCACCCCATCAATTCAAAATGATACGAAGCAGCACTTAACGCGTATAACGGCGCCGTTTCTGTTCTTAAAATTCTTGGTCCTAAACTACATGGTACAAATTTATGTTCACGAAGCGCTGTAATCTCTTCCTCAGCTAAACCGCCTTCTGGGCCAAATACAATCAATAGCTTTTGACCTGGTTTCATCATCGTTAAAGCTTTCGCAAAATTAGATTTCTCGCCTTGTTTCGCTTCCTCTTCGTAAGCAACAAGGCAAACATCATACTCACCACTCATTGACAGCAATTGTTTAAACGATGCTGGGGTGTGTACTTCTGGAATTTCACTTCTATGTGATTGTTCCGCAGCTTCTTTCACAATTTTTCTTAAACGCTCAACTTTTTTATCAGCTTTTTTCGCATCCCATTTTACGATAGAGCGAGATGCTTGAAATGGTAAGAATGCAGCTGCCCCAAGCTCAGTTCCTTTTTGAAAAATTAACTCTAGCTTGTCTCCTTTCGGCAGTCCACTTGCAATCGTCACGAAAACAGGAAGTTCACTTGACGTCTCTACCCATTCTACAATAGCCGTATGAATAAATTCACTGGTAATTTCATCAATTGAACATACGGCTGTTTTTCCGTTTACACAGCAATAAATGTGATCACCAGCTGACATACGCATCACTCTTGCTATATGATGTACGTCATCACCTACAATGCGAATACTTGTCTCATTTACATATTTCTCTTCTACAAAATAACGTTGCATATAATCACCTTAGTAGAGTTTCGTTCCTTTCGTAAGCCAATACTTACGAAAAGAACGAAACATTATCATTTTTCATATAACAAACGGCAAGTCCCTCACCTTATAGTGAGAGACTCCCCTTTTCATTATAAACTAAAATCTATATTACGCATTTCGTGCAATAATTGCTACCCAATCTTCCATTCGCAACACTTCTTCAATTGTAAATCCAGCTTTTTCTAGCGCTTCAGAAATTACTTTTTCCTTTGCAGCAATAATGCCCGATGTAATAAATAATCCGCCTGACTTCACAACTCTTGCTGCATCTTCAGGGAATAAAAGAATAATTTCTGCTAATAAGTTAGCTACGATTAAATCAACAGGACCTTCAATACCCTCTAAAAGACTATTTTGTCCAACAGTCACGATATCATCTGTTTTATTTAAACGTACATTCATTTCTGCACTTTCAACCGCAACCGGATCTAAATCATATGCTTGAACAGAAGACGCACCTAGTTTTGCTGCTGCAATACTCAGCACACCAGAACCTGTTCCTACATCAATGATTGTGTTACCTGGCTGTACTGTTTTTTCTAAAGCACGGATACACATCGTTGTTGTTGGATGAGTTCCTGTCCCAAACGCCATACCTGGATCTAATTCAATAATTTTTTCTTCCGGAGAAGATGGTGTATATTCTTCCCAAGTCGGTACAATTGTGAATGTATCAGAAATTTGTACTGGATGGTAATATTTTTTCCAAGCAGTAGCCCAATCTTCTTCATTGACTTCGTTAACGGTAATATTTCCAGTACCAATTTCGATGTCGTAAGATGGAAGCACATCAATAGATGATTTTACACCTGCAATTGTTTCATGTAAAGAATCCGTTTGCGGGAAATATGCTTTTATTAACACACCTTCTGCCGGATACTCATCTGGGTTCAATGCATAAATTTCACCATATTGTTGCTCGCGCTCTTTCGTCAACTCCGCTGGGTCCTCAATCGCAACTCCACTAGCACCAGCTTCATGTAAAATATGAGAGACAGCTTCTACTGCTTCTTCTGTTGTATGAATACTAATTTCTGACCATTTCACAATTTACCAACTCCATTTTTTATTTCCATTATTCCCCTTTGAAAGCACGTTTAAGCTTTCCGAATAAACTATCATCCTGCTCTTCTTGTCCTGCAAATTCACGCAATAAATCTTTTTGCTGTGAAGTTAATTTCGTCGGTACAACAACACGCACGACTACATATTGATCTCCTTGACCGTATCCACGTACGTTCGGAGCACCCTTTCCTTTTAGGCGGAATTCTGTTCCTGTTTGTGTTCCTGCTGGAATTTTCAGCTTCACTTTACCATGAACAGTAGGAACTTCTACTTCATCACCAAGTGCCATTTGCGCAAATGTTAATGGCATTTCGCAAATAATGTGATCTCCTTCGCGCTCAAAGAATTCATGATTTCTTACATGAACAACAACATATAAATCTCCTGCTGGGCCGCCATTTACGCCCGCTTCACCTTTTCCAGATACGCGGATTTGTTGACCATTATCGATACCTGCTGGAATTTTAACATTGATTTTTTTACGTTTACGAACTTTACCAGAACCGTGGCATGTCGTACATTTTTCTTTAATGATTTGCCCAGTTCCTGAACAATGACCGCAAGCTTGACGGTTTACGATACGACCAAATGGTGTATTTTGTTCTACACTTACTTGCCCTGATCCTGAGCAATGTTTACATGTTTCTTTTGAAGTTCCTGGTTTTGCCCCGCTACCTTTACAAGTATCACATGGATCTTCTACTGGAATCTCAACATTTAACTCTTTACCAAAAATAGCTTCTTCAAAATCTAAAGTGACTTGATATTGTAAGTCAGCACCTTGGCGCGGAGCATTTGGATCACGACGTCTGCCGCCACCGCCGCCAAAGAATGAACTAAAGATATCTTCAAAACCGAAGCCACCACCGAAGTCTCCTCCGCCGCCAAAGCCACCGAAGCCTTGATTAGCACCAGCATGACCAAATTGATCATATTGCGCACGCTTTTGATCGTCGCTTAATACTTCGTATGCTTCTTGTACTTCTTTAAACTTTTCAATTGCATTTTCTTCTTTACTTACGTCTGGATGGTATTTTTTAGCCAAACGACGATACGCTTTTTTTATTTCATCTTTTGAAGCACCCTTGCTAAGTCCAAGGACCTCATAATAATCTCGTTTACTCATAAATTTACAACCCCCGAATCTTTCACATAAACGTAATTTTAACACCGAAAGAAAGTGCTTTGCAACAAAGTTTCCTCACTTACAGTATGCAAAGTAAAAAACTTAAGACCCTCACACATTCCTTCTCATTCGTGAAAAAAGCCAAAGCCAAGGCACGCTTGACTTTGACTTTTTGTCATCTTACTTATTATGTTTAAAGTTGAATTACTTGTCTTCTTTTACTTCTTCAAACTCAGCGTCTACTACATTGTCTTTCTTCGCGCCAGCATCTTGTGCTCCTTGTGCACCTTCTGCTTGCCCTGCAGCTGCTTGAGCTTGCTCATATAGTTTAACAGTTAGTTGTTGTACGATTTCTTGTAAAGCGTCTTTTTTCGCACGGATTTCCTCAAGCTCGTTCTTCTCAATCGCAGCTTGTAATGCTTCTTTCGCTTCTGTTGCTTTTGCAACTTCAGCTGCATCTACTTTACCTTCTAAATCTTTTACAACTTTATCTGTTTGGAATACAAGTTGGTCAGCTTCGTTACGAAGTTCAACTTCTTCCTTACGTTTTTGGTCAGCGTCAGCGTTTGCTTCTGCTTCTTTTACCATACGATCTACTTCTTCATCAGAAAGACCTGAAGAAGATTGGATTGTAATAGCTTGTTCTTTGCTTGTTCCTAAATCTTTTGCACGTACGTTAACGATACCGTTCGCATCAATATCGAATGTTACTTCGATTTGTGGAATACCACGTGGTGCTGGTGGGATATCCGTTAATTGGAAACGTCCTAACGTTTTGTTGTCAGCTGACATTGGACGCTCACCTTGTAATACGTGAATGTCTACTGCTGGTTGGTTATCAGCAGCTGTTGAGAATACTTGTGATTTACTCGTTGGAATTGTAGTGTTACGCTCGATTAATTTCGTGAACACACCACCCATAGTTTCAATACCTAAAGAAAGTGGAGTTACATCTAATAATAGTACGCCTTCTACATCACCAGTAAGTACGCCACCTTGAACTGCAGCACCTAATGCTACAACTTCATCCGGGTTTACACCTTTATATGGTTCTTTACCAGTTTCACGTTTAATAGCTTCTTGTACAGCTGGGATACGAGTAGAACCACCTACAAGGATAACGCGATCTAATTCACTTGCAGATAGACCAGCATCTTTTAAAGCACGACGAGTTGGTTCTAATGTTCTTTCAACAAGGTTTGCTGAAAGCTCTTCGAATTTCGCTCTTGTTAATGTTAATTCTAAGTGTAATGGACCAGCAGCCCCAGCACTAATGAATGGCAATGAAATTTGTGTTTGTGTTACACCTGAAAGATCTTTTTTCGCTTTTTCAGCTGCATCTTTCAAACGTTGAAGTGCCATTTTATCTTGGCTTAAATCAATGTTATTTTCTTTTTTGAACTCAGCTACTAAGTGATCAATGATAACTTGGTCAAAGTCATCTCCACCAAGACGGTTGTCACCAGCAGTTGAAATAACTTCAAATGTTCCATCTGCTAACTCAAGGATAGATACGTCAAATGTACCGCCACCTAAGTCATATACTAAGATTTTTTGCTCTTCATCTTGTTTTTCTAAACCGTAAGCAAGCGCTGCTGCTGTTGGTTCGTTAATGATACGCTCAACTTCTAAACCAGCGATACGACCAGCATCTTTCGTTGCTTGACGCTCTGCATCGTTGAAGTATGCAGGTACTGTAATAACAGCTTTCGTTACTGTTTCACCTAAATATGCTTCAGCAGAAGCTTTTAAGTTTTGTAAAATGATTGCAGAAATTTCTTGAGGTGTATATTCTTTACCTTCAATTTCTACTTTGTAGTCTGTACCCATATGACGTTTAACAGACATGATTGTATTTGGGTTTGTAATTGCTTGACGCTTTGCTACTTCCCCAACTTGACGTTCTTCATTTTTGAAAGCTACAACAGAAGGTGTTGTACGGTTTCCTTCTGGATTTGGGATAACCTTTGGTTCTCCACCTTCCATAACAGCTACACAAGAGTTTGTTGTACCTAAGTCAATACCGATAATTTTACTCATGGCGAATCCTCCTACTTTTATGTAAATTATTGATTTACTTTTACCATCGATGGGCGAATTACACGGTCTTTTAATTTATAACCTTTTTGGAATTCTTCCACAACCGCATTTGATTCAAATTCGCTGTCTTCTACTTGCATAACAGCTTGGTGTTCATGAGGATCAAACTGTTTACCAACAGCTTCAATCGCTTCTACACCTTCTTTTGTCATCGCTTCTAACAATTGACGATATACCATTTCCATCCCTTGTAATAAGGACTTCATTTGCTCATCAGTTGCTTCCACTTGCATCGCTCTTTCAAAATTATCAAGAGCTGGCAAAATATCTGAAACAAGACTTTGTGCTCTATATTTTTCAGCAGCCTGTTTATCCATTTGAACACGACGCTTATAATTTTCAAAATCAGCTTGTAGACGTAGCATACGGCCTTCCGTTTCCGTCAGTTTCGCTTGCAATTCATCTACTTTTTCTTGTAAAAGAGCAGCCTCACTTTTTTCTTCAACAGTTTCTTCGCTGTCTTCAGATGTTACGGCTTCTTCAACTTGTGCTTCTTTCACTTCTTCTACAACTTGTTCGTTACGCTCTTCCACAATTTTCACCTCCTTAAAAGGTATTAGGTATCATGCATAGCATGATTACCTAAGTATAGTTATATATTACACACAGTGATGTATTGCTTATCACTTGAGCGAATGTATTCTTCTTTATTCTTTATTTTTTTAGTCCATCTGTAATTTGCCTTGTAAATAACTGCAACAAACTAATTACACGAGAGTATTGCATTCTCGTTGGACCTAAAATTGCAATTGTTCCAAGTTGTTCTTCTCCAATCGAATATGTTGCAGAAATCAAACTACAATCTTCCATGGCTGTCGCAGAGTTTTCCCTACCAATTTTCACTTGAATACCAACTTGTTTATGACGCAAAATATCATAAAACTCAGCTTCGTTATCAATCATGGTAAGTAAAGATCTAACTTTTTGAATGTCATGAAACTCTGGTTGCGAAAGCATATTTGCCTTCCCTCCAAAGTATATCTTTTCCGATAACGGAACTTGAAATGTACCATCCAATATTTTTATTGCACTATCGTAATTATGAACATACCCACGCAATACCGTAACAATCTCCTTAAAGATTTTATTATGGAGTTCCGACATTGGTACGCCCGATAGCTTTTCATTTAAAATATTAACCATTTTTTCTAAATCTGATAAATCAACAGATTCCGGAACGGTAATCGTTTTGCTTTGTACATGCCCTGTATCCGTTACAATAATAGCGACTGCGGTTTGACGATCAAGCGGAACAATTTGTACGTTTTTAAGTTTATTTGTGCTTAACTTCGGTCCAAGAACAATGGCCGTATAATTTGTAAGCTCTGATAAAATTTGAGCTGATTGTTGTGCAATCTTTTCCGCTTCAAAAATTCTTTCAGCAAATAAATCTTTAATTTGTACAATTTCATCGTTCGGTAAATTTTGCGGCGCTAAAAGATGGTCTACATAAAATCGGTATCCTTTTTCAGAAGGAACACGTCCAGAAGAACTGTGCGTCTTCTCAATAAATCCTAGTTCCTCTAAATCAGCCATTTCATTTCGTATAGTAGCTGAACTAAATGTAATTTCATCTTTTTTAGCCAACGTCCTTGACCCAACAGGTTGCGCTGATCCAATAAAGTCATCAATAATTGTTTGTAAAATTAAGAGCTGACGTTCCGTAAGCATCTCATCATCACCTCTGTTAGCACTCTTTGTCTTCGAGTGCTAAATCTATTAATAACTTACCAAAATTGACATTCAATTGTCAACGGAAACGTCACGAAATAATGAAACTTTTTCACGTTAATGGAACATTTAATTAGTCAATCAAAAATGATTGGAATACTTCATTCCCTAATAATTTTCCTTTTCGCGTTAAACGAACATATCCATCGCTCTCTTCAAGCAATCCTTGTTCTTGGTTGTTTTGTAACTGCTTCGCGAAAACTTGATCCATTTCCATATTAAATTTCTTTTGAAACGCTATTTTAGATACACCTTTTGTTTTTCGGAGTCCTAAGAACAATTCTTCTTCCATTTTTTCTTTCTCCGTCACCACGTGAACATCTAAATACGGAAATCCGGTTTCATCGATTTTATTGAAATATTGCTTGAGCGGCCCTACATTTTGGATACGTTCTCCATTTACATAACTATGCGCTCCAGCTCCAAATCCATAATACTCTTCATTATTCCAGTATGTGAGATTATGTCTACTTTCATTATTACCTTTTGAAAAATTACTAATTTCATACTGGGTATAGCCATGTTTCTCCATTTCATCCATTACCATTTCGTACATTTTCGCTTCATGGTCTTCACCTGGAAGTCTTAATTTCCCTTTATTCATTAAGTTATAAAATACTGTTTTCGGTTCCACAATTAATGAATATGCCGAGAAATGTTGTACACCAAGCGTAAAAGCAATGTCTAATGTTTCTTTTACATCTTCTATCGTCTGTCCTGGCAGAGCATAAATAATATCTACATTTATATTTTTAAAGCCTACTTCCTGCGCTTCTCTAATTGCTACAAACGCATCTTCTCTCGTATGCTTACGTCCAATTTTCTCAAGCAATTCATCTCGAAATGTTTGCACCCCAAAACTAATTCGGTTCACTCCACCTTCTAGCAATACATTTAATTTCTCTTTCGGCAAATCACCTGGATTCGCTTCAAATGTTAATTCACAATTCGGGGCAAACGGACGTAAACGACGATTTATAATATTTAATAATTTCTTTGTCTGTTCCATATTTAATGCTGTTGGAGTTCCCCCGCCAACAAAAATCGTTTTCATACTATCAAACGGTACCTTTTGAACTGTATTTATTATTTCTTTCTCTAAATACTCTAAATATTGATCGACCGGCTGGCGTTCAATAAACACTTTATTAAAATCACAATAGTGACAAATATGCTGACAAAACGGAATATGAATATATGCAGCTTGCACCAAAAATAACTCCTACCTTTCTAAAAAGAAAACCTCCACGCTCGAGAGGCTTCTTTTACTTCTCTAACGTATTACGAATTTGTTCCATTCGCATTTTTCCCCAATCATACATCATTTCAACGATTGGTAAAAGCGACATGCCTAATTCCGTCATATAATATTCCACTCGCGGTGGAATTTCTGGGTATACTGTTCGATCAACAATCCCATCTTCCATTAACTCTTTTAATTGGTTTGATAAAACTTTATGAGAAATGCTCGGAAATAATCGCTGTAATTCACTAAAACGATGAGGCCCTTCCACACCAAGATGCCACAATATCACAACTTTCCACTTTCCACTAATAATAGAAAGCGTCAATTCCTTTTCACAATTAAAATTGCCATTTTGTATTTTTTCTTGAATATCTTTTCGAATATTTTCGGACATTAACAAACTCCTAACTTTATATGAACTAAAAAGCTCTCTCACTATTGTAAATGAGAGCTACTCGGATGTCTAAAAAGTAATTATACGTAAAAAAGAAGCCGCATAAACGACTTCTTTTTTCATTCCAACTATTAGTTGTCATCCATTTTCAGTACAGCCATGAATGCTTCTTGCGGTACTTCTACAGAACCAACAGACTTCATACGTTTTTTACCTTCTTTTTGCTTATCAAGAAGTTTACGCTTACGAGAAATGTCACCACCGTAACATTTCGCAAGTACGTTTTTACGCATCGCTTTAATTGTAGAACGCGCTACAACTTTGTTTCCGATCGTCGCTTGAATTGGCACTTCGAACTGCTGTCTTGGAATTAATTCTTTTAATTTTTCTACGATTACTTTACCACGGTCATATGCTGAATCACGGTGTACGATAAATGATAGAGCATCGACTTGCTCAGAATTTAAAAGAATATCCATTTTCACAAGTTTAGATGGCTTGTAACCAATTAATTCATAATCAAATGATGCATATCCTTTCGTATTTGATTTCAACTGATCGAAGAAGTCATATACGATTTCTGATAATGGGATTTCATATGTCAAAGTAACACGCGTTTCATCTAAATATTGCATATCAATAAACGTTCCGCGTTTACCTTGGCAGATTTCCATTACAGCTCCAACATAGTCATTCGGAACCATAATTGCTGCTTTAACAAATGGCTCTTCAACACGATCAATTGTCTGTGGATCCGGCATATTAGACGGGTTATCGACAATCATGTCTTCACCATTCGTTAAGAATACTTTATAAATAACACTTGGCGCTGTTGTAATTAAATCAATTTTAAATTCACGTTCAATACGCTCTTGAATGATTTCCATATGAAGAAGTCCTAAGAATCCACAACGGAAACCAAATCCTAGCGCTTGAGATGTTTCTGGCTCAAACTCAAGAGCAGAATCGTTTAATTCTAATTTCTCTAGCGCATCACGTAAGTCGTTGTAACGTGCAGAGTCAATCGGGTACAGACCACAGAATACCATTGGATTTAATTTACGGTAACCAGGTAATGGCTCAGCTGCTGGACGTTTCGCATGTGTAATCGTATCACCAACGCGTGTGTCACCAACATTTTTAATCGATGCTGCTAAGAAACCTACATCACCTACTGTTAACTCATCACGTTGCGTAGTTTTCGGTGTAAACACACCTACTTCTGTTACTTCAAATTCTTTTCCAGTTGCCATCATACGTACTTTATCGCCAACTTTTACCGTTCCATTTACAACACGGATATAAGCAATTACACCGCGGTATGGATCATATAAAGAGTCAAAGATCATACATTGTAACGGTTCTTCTGAATCACCTGTTGGTGCTGGCACTTTTTCAACGATTTGTTCTAAAATCTCTTCAATACCAATCCCAGCTTTTGCCGAAGCAAGTACAGCTTCTGATGCATCTAATCCAATTACATCTTCCACCTCTTGGCGTACACGCTCTGGGTCTGCACTTGGTAAATCGATTTTATTAATAACCGGTAAAATTTCTAAATTGTTATCAAGCGCTAAGTATACGTTCGCTAACGTTTGCGCTTCAATACCTTGCGCTGCATCTACTACAAGAATTGCACCTTCACAAGCCGCTAAACTACGAGATACTTCGTACGTAAAGTCGACGTGTCCTGGTGTATCAATTAAGTGAAGAATGTATTCTTCGCCGTCTTTTGCTTTATAGTTTAATTGTACTGCGTTTAATTTAATTGTAATACCACGCTCACGCTCTAAATCCATAGAGTCAAGCAACTGAGCTTTCATTTCACGTTGTGTTAACGCGTTTGTTTTCTCTAAAATACGGTCTGCTAACGTTGACTTTCCGTGGTCAATATGAGCAATGATAGAGAAATTACGAATTTTGGACTGTCTTTTTGCTCTTTCTTCTTTGTTCATCTATGTTCTCAACTCCTAATAGTCTCGCCAATATACACTAGCACTGATTATATCAATAGAGCAGCAAAGATTCAATGAAAACTCGTGCTGCTTACAATACAAATCATTCTATTTATATCTTATGCGAACAAACCATAAGAGACAAACCTTTTTCAAATTAAAGAACGGCTGTCTTACAAACCTGTAAAACAACCGTCCTCCGTTTGACTCTTAACTAAAAATCCCTTTTACTTTCCCAATAACTATATCTGTTCCAAACTTTGTTATTTCATAGGCAACGCTTGCTATCGCCATACCCATTCCTTCTACAATATTAAAACTTTTTAAGCTTTCTAATTGTTTTTGTTTTTCAGTAGCGGAAAACGAACCTTCCAAAGTTTCTGATTCAGTGGCCTCACCTTTTGTTCCTGTCATATGAGCGATTTGTTCATACGACATTTGCTGATAACCTTTCATACTTTTCAACCCATGATTTGCAAGTGCCACCCCTGCTATTACCATAAGTAAGCATATAGCCACACTACATATACATAAAAGCGAAAAGCGGCTTACATGATTATCGTCACTTCCCATCAATGTGTATATGCTCCTGTATTATCTTGGTCAATTTGATGATGCAGCGCTGCATTTAAACCACTTGCTATTACATTTGCCATATCCTCTATGAAAGCATCCACTTCTTTCGGAGTCACCATTAAATTATGACCAAGAGGAGATAACACTTCATAAATTAATTTTCTCTTCTCTTCATCTTCCAGTGTACCTACAGCACCTAAAAACATATTCCGGCTCTTTTCATCCGGCATATCCTCTTCTGTTAATTTTTTCTTTTCTCCAAATGTAAAACCAGCTGGCAACAAAGATCGGGAAGGTTTGTTTCCCTCTTTCATCTCTCGGCCAAAATGTTTCAAAATAAAATCAATTGTATCGCTTGTAATCGAAACGGCATCCACCACAGTCGGAACACCAATTGCGATAACAGGAATACCTAATGTTTCTTTACTGAGTTCCTTACGTTTATTCCCAACACCCGATCCAGGATGAATTCCTGTATCAGAAATTTGTATCGTACTATTTACCCTTTCAATAGAACGAGCAGCTAATGCATCAATTGCAATGACAAAGTCTGGCTTTGTCTTCTCAATGATTCCATAAATGACATCGCTCGTTTCAATTCCTGTAATCCCCATTACCCCGGGCCGAATTGCACTAACAGGCCTAAAGCCTTCTTCTACACTTTCAGGCTGCAATTGAAATAAATGTCTCGTTACCAATACATTTTCTACAACTATCGGTCCAAGCGCATCTGGTGTTACATTCCAATTCCCAAGACCAACAATTAAACAGCTCGCTTCTTTCGTAACGCCAACCTCTTCTAAGAAATACGAAAATTCTTTTGCAAAAATACGCTCTACTTTTTGTTGCAGCTCCGTATCTTGTTGACGTATACCTTGTACTTCAAGCGTTAAATAATTTCCAGGTTTTTTACCCATCGATTCCGAGGCAACTTCATCAATCGTTACTTTTGTAATGGTAATACCTTCTTCTTCCCTCTCTTTTACAACAACTCCTTGTATCCCTTGTTGCTCTTCTTGGCGCTCTTGCAGCATTTGATGTGCCTCTACAGCAAGGTCCGTTCTAACACTATATTTACTTAAATCTAGTGGTTCTTTCATCGTATCTCCTCCGTCATTCATAGTAAATATCGTTAGATTTCCCAAAGTTATATAAGGTCATTCTTTCCTTTACGTGAAATTTCATGGATATACTATTGCAATTCTCTTCACCGTTTGATAGAATATCACTTGTTCTATGTTAAGAATCGAGTCATTCGATTGCACCAGGGAGGTGAAAAGTATGGCAAACATCAAATCTGCTATCAAACGCGCTAAACTTAGCGAAGAGCGTCGTGCACATAACGCTTCTATCAAGTCTGACATGCGTTCTGCTGTTAAAACTGTAGAAGCTTTAGTTACTAATAACGATCTTGAAAATGCTAAAGAAGCTTTCAAAACTGCTTCTAAAAAACTTGACAAAGCAGCTCGTAAAGGTCTTATCCACCAAAACGCTGCAGCTCGTCAAAAATCTCGCTTAGCGAAACAAGTAAACGCGTAAGGCGTTTAAAAAACGATCCATTCGGATCGTTTTTTTATATACAAAAAAGTTCACGCTCTTAGCACGTGAACTTTTTTGTTTCATCACATATGATTTAACCGCATTAAGAAAAACTCGAGCACAAGCTTTTTATCCATTTTTCCCGTTTTCATACTATAATCAGCTTCCGCTAATTCCATTATCACTTTTTTTAATTCTTCAAAAGAGAAAAACTTCGTTTGATTCATCGCTAATTTTACACGATATGGATGCACACCAATATGAGACGCGATTTGATTTTGGCCGTAACCACGCTGCTGTAACTCTTTCACTTGATGCAGTAAACGGAATTGACTTACTAATAACGCAAGCAATTTAATAGGTTCCTCCTGCTGCGTAAATAATCCATCCAAAATTTGCATCGCACCCGCGATATCTTTTTTCACCACTTTTTCTGTCAAAGCAAACACATTTTGTTCAACTGATTTTGGTACAAGCTCTGCAACGAGTTTTGGTGTAATCTCTCCGCCCATACCGACGTATAACGTTAACTTGTCCATTTCCTTCGCCAACATTGTTACATTACTTCCCACAAGCTCTAACAACAAACTAACAGCCGCATGATCAATATGTACATGTACTTCATCCGCCCGAGCAACAATCCACTTCTGAACATCCTGCACTTGCATTGCATTCGCTTCTACTACATCCGCTGTTTTCTTTAATAGTTTTGTAATTTTTTTTCGTTCATCCAGCTTTTCGTAAGGCGCAACAAAAACAAGAATAGAAAAGGGAGAAGGTTCCCCGATATATTCTTCTAAAATTTTTATATTTTGTTCCAATTTTTCTTTTTGTGAAGTTAAAAAGAGTGGTGATTTTATTAATAACACTTTACGTTCTCCGAAAAAAGGAAGTGTACGTGCATCTTCAACCACATCTTCTAAATACGCTTCTTCTAAATCATATGTAACAACATTAAACTCGCGATCTTCCTCTTCAAGCGCTTCTGTTGTAATAAGCTTTATCGTTTCATTTATAAAAAACGCTTCCGTTCCATACAGTAAATATAACGGAGCAAACTGCTTCTTTTTAATCTTTTTATGTATATCACTCATACTTTTTCCTACTCCCTAACTTGGCAATATATATTTATACTAATGCCCTAGCTTTTGTTTTACAAGTACAAAGGAACAGGCAATATAACCCGTCCCTTTATTTATATTAAACGCCACGCAATAAGCCCCGGGTTTCTTATTGGTGTGCGGTAATCACCTTCCCTTTATTATTCGCAATAAAAATTCGAGTATAAGTGCCAACTGTTAACATGTTTGGAAACAAAAATTCACATTACTTCATGATCTAAAAGTAGTAAAAACGCTCTATTTCTCCTCACATGGAAATTGTAGATTTTTTTCTGACAATATTTTATACTAAAGTGGAATGTTGGGGAGGGATTCTAAATGAATGATTTTGAACAAAACTTTCAAAGTAAACGCAATGACGCTATTGATTCAGGGGTAGGATTTATCGTCTCATTTGGTTTTTTCGCAACACTTTTCATCATTGCAACTGTTATTAAATTTATCGGTTCTTAAAGACTGCTGCTTACTGGCAGTCTTTTTTATCTATTATGTGTTTCATCATATGTGATTTTGCTGCGAAAGGTTCCGTTTTCCCCTTTAAAAACATAGGAGATAGCCCCTTGCTTATCCGTACGCCATATTTCAATCCCCCTCTTCTCAAAACGCTCTATAACGTCCTTATGAGGGTGCCCATACCTATTACGCTCACCGGCAGAAATAACGGCTATATTAGGCTGTACGACGCTCAGAAAAGTTGTTGTAGATGACGTATTACTCCCATGATGAGCAACCTTTAAAACATCCGCTCGCAACTCTGGATACGTAGCTACTAAAAACTTCTCACCTTCTTCTTCTAAATCACCTGTAAACAACCACGTTAGTCCTCCTAATTTTGCCAACATTACAATTGAAGCGTTATTTTCACTGCTCTTCTTCCCTGTTGGCGCTAATACGAAAAATTCCGCTCCATTTATGCTCCAACTTTCTCCTTCTCTCACTTCTCTTATTTTCACTTCCTTTTCTAAAGCCTGTTTCTTTACTATTTTTTCTAATTCCGCATCTTGTTCCTTTCGGCCAAATACAACTTCTTTTACGGTTATATTTGATAACAACTCTTGTGCAGCACCTATATGGTCCGCATCTCCATGCGTTATAATTAATTTATCGATCTTTTTAATACCTTCCTTTTGTAAATAAGGAATCAAAATATCATTTCCGACAGAAAATTCATGCTTTTTACGTTGCCATTCTTCCTTGTTTGGACGAATTGTTCCACCAGTATCAATAAGATAAATCTCTTGATCATACGGGAGGCGAATTAATATTGCATCTCCCTGTCCAACATCGAGAAAGGTAACACTTCCACTTTCTCGAAAATACGGATATACATAATGGCATGTACTAATAAAAAGAAATACACCCGCAGATATAAACAGAATCCCCTTCGTCATTCGCCTTTCCCAAACCATCAATATACTAATAATACTCACGCAATATAGGGCTACAAGAAGTATAGGTGTTTGTCCGAAATTAAGACGGGTAAATGGTAAGTTTTCGCAATAACTTAAAAAATCATTAGAAAGATTCAAACCTATTGATAATACATTCCCAAGCCTTTTTGCAAGAAACGGAATGATTGGTATACATATCAAAATAACAATACTGCACGGCAATACAACGAGAGATAAAAATGGAACGTATAGGATATTTAAGAAAATACTATATGGAGAAAAACAACCGAAGTGATATAACAAAATCGGAGTACTAACGAGCTGTGAAATGAAAGAAATATAAATAGAATTTCGAATTACTCCATTACCACTCTCTAGTAAAAGCGGGGCAGATAAAAGTAAAGCAAAACTACCGACGAAAGAAAACTGAAAACCAATATTAAACACGAGATATGGATCAAATATAAGCATACATATAGCTGTTATACTTAAAGCATCTAAGCTAGATAAACGAATAGAACACATAAAAGCAATTAACATGAAAACTCCTGTTAGAGAAGCTCTTATAACAGATGGTGACGCTCCTGCTAAAATCATATATAGAGGAATGCAGAAGATAAGACATACTGTTGCTACCTCCCTTGTCACACCGCTTTTTAGCAAAATAAAATACACGATTACCATTAACAATACGATATGCGATCCTGAAATCGCCAACAAATGCACGAGACCGAATTGTTGATATTGCTCTTCAACTTCAAATGTCATTTGTTGTCTATCACCAAATACTAATGCATTCATAAAAGCACCTGATTGTTCTGGAAACATTTCTGTAACTTCTGAGATTGCTTGTTGCCTCAAAAGAAGAATCCATTGCACGAGTGACAACGATGTTTTATGGCATTCAGAAATATATGTAGCGTCCAATATGAAATGAATATTTTGCTTATATAAATAATCACGATAATTAAACCCATGGAAATTCCGAGCTATTTGTGGTTCTTTCCTCTCACCTTCGAATACACATGATACTCCTGCATGTAATTGTCGCATCTGTTTCTTTTCCAAAGCTGATTTCATTTTGTAACTTAACTGCACTATATTTTTATTCTGATCTTCAATTTGAAACGAGAGGCGATCTCCATTAATAAGAGGTGTATTATGTATCACTCCTCTTGTAGCTTCATAGGACTCTCCCAGAGGCTTGTTTTGCCCTTGAACATACGTGGTGTACATAGCGCCACTTAAACACGCTATCATACAATAAAAGAAGGTTTTACGCGAAGTACGATATAAACAAAAGAAAACATATACAACGAGACAACAAGTCAGCAATACAACTGAAGAGGAGAAGGCAATTGCAATCCCTATTATAAATGAGATTGCAACATAGCCCCATTGTCCTTGCAACTCATACCCACTCCTTATAGAATCATTTTTGCTTTCGTGAATACATGCTGTAATTCTTCCATTGATAAGTTCTCTTTTTCTAAAGATGCAAATAGTTCTTTTAACTCCATATGACGTTTTTGATCCTCTAATGCTGCAATATCATATTCTAGCGGAACGTGTTTCACCGTTACATTCGCTTTTTCAAATAACTCTACGGCATACGGATGATTTTTATAATCCTGTGCATAATAAACTGCTGTAATACCACTTTGAATAATCGCCTTACAACATTGTAAACAAGGAAAATGCGTAACATAAATTTCCGCTTCCTCCGTTTTCACACCAAATTTTGCACATTGTAATAAAGCATTCATTTCTGCGTGAATTGTACGAACACAATGATTGTCAATAACGTAGCATCCATCATCTATACAATGTACGCCACCTTTAATTGAACCATTATATCCACCAGCAATAATTCGTTTATCACGAACAATTGTCGCTCCTACTGCAAGCCTTGTACATGTACTACGTAAAGATAACAAATGGCTTTGCGTCATAAAATATTGATCCCATGAAATTCGTTCCATATTCTTCACCTACTTTTTTGTCTACTTGTAGTGTAGCGAATGAAGAAAAACTTCGTCAATCTTTTACGGAATAATAATTTGATCTTTTATTTTCTCCAAAGACTTCACACCAATCCCATCAATCTCTAACAAATCTTCTATTTTTTGAAACGGACCATGTTCCTCTCGATATTTCAAAATACTTTCTGCTTTCCGAGAACCAATACCTGTAATTTTTTCAAGTTGTTCTTTAGAAGCTGCATTTATTTGAACTTTTCCCTCTCTCTTTGAAACAGCAGCTACTTCTTGCACTTGTTCGTTTTTATTCGGTACGTAAAGAATCATTTGGTCTTGTACCATTTGTGCTAAATTTACCTTCATCCTATCTGCCTCAGGCAAAAAACCACCTGCTTTTTCAATAGCATCCTTGACCCGGTCCCCTTCTTTCATTTCATACACCCCCTCTTTAACAACAGCCCCTTTCATATCAATTACAATTATTTTTTTCTGCTGCTTTGTATCCGATATTTTCGGTTTACTTTTCTTCTCTATATCTTTCGCTTGAACATCCGTTGCAATAACTGATCGCTCTGTATGCTCATTCGTTTTCCAGAAAATAAGAAAAAGCACAGTTCCAATAATAGCAACTAATCCTAACCATTTCTTTGGAAAATCCCACATCATTTTTCACCTCTAATCATAAATTTATAACATCATTCATATTGTTTAGGAGAAAGCTGTTACGAAGGAGGGATGAAACATTGAACATAGGAATTATAGGGACAGGAAACATGGGGAATATACTAATCGATGCATTTTTAGAAACCCGTGCTACCAAACCTTCGTGCCTTACGATCATTAATCGAACGCCCGCCAAAGCATATCATATAAAGGAAAAATACCCTTCTGCTCATATAGCCAAAACTATTGATGAGGTAATCGAACGATCGCATCTTATTTTTATTTGTGTAAAGCCGATAGATATATACCCAATCTTACAAAAATACGCCGAACATTTTTCTGATGAAAAGTGCTTAGTTTCTATCACAAGTCCAATATCTCCATCACAATTAGAGACACTTGTACCTTGCCATGTTGCTCGTATTATTCCGAGCATTACAAACCGCGCCCTATCCGGCGCATCACTATTTACATTTGGAAGTAACTGCTCTGAAGAATGGCAACAAAAACTATTTCGCTTATTCAAAAACATTTCTACTCCCCTTGTAATAGAAGAAGATATAACGCGCGTTTCATCTGATATAGCAAGCTGCGGCCCTGCATTCTTTAGTTATTTATTACAATGTTTCATTAATGCTGCTGTAGATAAAACAAATATTACACATGAAGAAGCCACTACTTTAGTAAGTGAAATGGTCGTTGGAATGGGGAAACTACTCGAAAAAGGAATTTTCACATTGCCTACTTTACAAGAAAAAGTATGTGTGAAAGGCGGCGTTACAGGAGAAGGTATTCGGGTTTTAGAAGAACATGTTGGAGATATGTTTCATAAATTAATCGAGCGGACACACGAGAAATTTGATGAAGATTTAAAATGCGTTGATCAGCAATTCAATAAACACACATAATAAATACGTCATCGTCATTCCAAATCCTTTTTATAAATACTTAATTTTTCACATTACATTTTACTTAAACTAGCATTTTCACAATTCACGTATGTCATTTTCTTATTATCCTAGAACTAAAATTACAGCTTCTTCACAAAACAAAAGCAACCTTCTCGGTTGCTTTTGTTTTATCCGTTTTTCTTCGCCATGAAGAAAATACGCTCTGTTTGTTCTGTAACTTCAAGTCGCTCAAAGTCACCAGTTACACGAAGCACTGTAAAACCAGCTTCTTCAAGCCATTTCGTTAACTCTTCAACCGGATATGCACGTTGTACGTGACATTCGTCAAAACGATGGTACACATCTTCTTCTGGGTCTTGAACAAAGAATGTTAAATCATGTTCTACACTGTTTGAACCTTCACCAGGGAAGCAATTCCAAATAAGAGATATTTCTTCTCCATTCACTGTGTATGTTTCATTTTGAAATACATGATGTATTTTATATAAAGAATGTACATCAAATAAAAACAAACCATCTTGACGTAAATGATGAAACACTCTTCGGAATGTTTCTTGCACTCCATCTTCTTGCAATACATAGTTTAATGAATCACAAAAGATCGTTACACAGTCAAACTCACCTGGAACATCAAGCTCCCGCATATCTTGTTGGTAAAAAGGAATAAAATATCCTGCCTCGCCTAGTTTTTGCTGTGCGACTGCTAACATTTCTTCCGAAAGATCGACACCGATTACATCGTAACCCTTTTGTACAAGCGGAAGCGTTACATTACCAGTACCGCATGCTACATCAAGAATCTTCGCCTCTTTCATATCCGCTTGCTGCAAGCTTTCCTCTGTGAATTCCACCCATTTATCATAAGGGACATCATTCATTAGTTCATCGTACAGCAACGCAAATTGTTCGTAGTTCATTGGCCTAACTCTTCTGTAATATCTTCACGTGGCACATCGCCCCATAGACGCTCTAAATTATAGTGATTACGCTCATCTTTATGGAATACATGAGCAACTACATCTCCAAGATCAACTAATACCCAGCGAGCTTCGTCAAAACCTTCCATACGTTGTACGTCGATTTGGAACTCGTGTGCTTTCGCTTTAATTTCACGTGCAATTGCTTGCACTTGCTTATCTGAGTTACCGTGACAAATAATGAAATAATCTGCAATTGGTGAAATACCTTGCATATTTAGGACAACCATATCTTCTGCTCTCTTATCATCAGCTGCTTTTGCTGCTAATACTAATAAATCTTTATCTTTCATTTACTCATTTCCTCCTTGATAACTGCATTGTATGTTTGGAATGTTAATGGATAAATCGTTTGATCTTTTTCCATTAAAAATTGAATTGTTCTCTTTAGCGCAAATAATAAAGCTTGATCTATATCCGTATATGCGAGTTTACGAGCTTCCTCCACCCCTGGAAACTTTCGCCCAGGCTCAATGTAATCAGCTACATAAATTACTTTATCTAACATCGTCATTTTCTCATGACCACTTGTATGATATGTAATAGCTTGCAGGATTTCAGGATCTGTAATACCTACTTCTTTTTCTACTAAGTATGCCCCAACAGGTGCATGCCATAACTCTTTGTTATAACAAAGTAAATCTTTCGGCAAACCTTCACTTTTAATGATCTCTTCCATCTCTGAAATCGCTCTACACTTCGCATAATCATGGAATATAGCTGCAACTTCAGCCTTTTTTTCATCCACACCGTATAATTTAGCAAGTTCAATTGCCGTCTCCATTACACCAATTGTGTGTATATAACGTTTTTCATGCATTTGTTGTTTCACAATATGAAGTGCTTCCTCACGATTCATACAACCCATTCCTCTCGATATATACCTGTACTTTTTCAGGAAGTAAATATTTGCATGTTTTCTTCTCTTTATATCTCTCACGTAATAAAGATGAAGAAACTGCAAACTCCGGAATTTCCACAGTGGTGATAGGATAAGGTGTATGCAATGTATAACCCGGTCTTGCAACCCCAACAAACGTTACAAGATCAAGTAACGCTTCAATGTTATACCACTTCGGTAAATACTCAACCATATCTCCACCAATAATAAAGTGAAACTGCACATCCGGATGCTTCTTCGTTAATTGTAGCATAGTGTCATACGTATAAGATGGGCCCTTCCTGCTTAGCTCTTCTAAACAAATAGAAAAATGTTCCTCTTCCTCAGTCGCAAGTTCTAACATTTGTAAGCGACTTTCTACACTTGTAATATTCCGCCCTTGTTTATGCGGCGGAATTTGGTTCGGTAAGAACCATACTTCTTCTAAATTCAAAGCATGATATACTTCATTTGCAATGAGCAAATGTCCATAATGTGGCGGATCAAATGTACCGCCAATGATGCCAATTTTTCTCAAAAGAAACGCCCCTTCCTTTTACATACAGCAACTCTCTTCATTTCCATCCGAAGAGAGTTTACTGTTAATAAAAGTTCAATTGGTTTCGATCTCTACACCATTACTAGTGATAAAAATAACATATGCTATTTTTATCGAGGAAGTTTAATTTGCTTGTTTTCTCTTGATTCTTTGTATAAAACAATTGTACTTCCAATTACTTGAACGATTTCCGCACGTGCACCTTTTGCAAGCTCTTCTGCAACTTCACGGCGATCGAATTCACAGTTTTGTAGCACACTTACTTTAAATAACTCACGAGCTTCTAAAGTATCTGCAATTTGTTTAATCATATTTTCATTTACTCCGCCTTTTCCTACTTGAAAAATTGGTGTTAAATGATGTGCTTGTGCACGTAAAAATCTTTTTTGTTTTCCTGTTAACATATATGTTAGCCTCCAAGCTTTCTTATAACTAATTGTTTCATTCGTTCAATATTCGGTACGCAACCTGTCCACATTTCAAATGCAAGCGCTCCTTGATAAACAAACATATCAATACCATTTTGAATGATTGCACCTTGCTCTTTCGCCTCACATAAAATTTTCGTTTCAAATGGATTATAAATTATATCTGATACAATCGTTCCCTTTTTCAACGAAGAAATTTGTAACGGCGTATGTTCGACACGTGGATGCATACCTATCGTTGTCGTCTGAATGATAATATCATAATTCTCTTGTTCTTCTGTTGCTTCCTCTAACGATAAAGCAACAGAATGAACAGTAGCCGTACATGCAGTAATAAGTTCTTTCGCCTTATCTACTGTACGATTCGCTACATCAATCTCTTTCACACCTACATCAGCAAGTGAAAAATAAATAGCTCGACTAGCACCACCTGCGCCAAGCAATAAAATACGTTTCTCTTGAAGTGGTTCACTACTAATTGACTGTAGCGCTTTGACAAAACCAATTCCATCTGTATTGTAGCCAATCAATTTCCCATCCTTATGAACCACCGTATTTACTGCACCAATTTGTTTTGCTAGCGGGTCAATCTCATCCAAATAATCCATAATCGCAACTTTGTGCGGAGTTGTTACATTAAATCCTGAAATACCTAACGCTTTTAAACCTCTTACTGCTTCCCCTAGCACTTCCTCTTTAACAAGAAAGGCATGATAATGGGCATCCATATTCAAGTGTTCAAATGCATCGTTATGCATAACGGGTGATAATGAATGTCCAATTGGATTTCCGATTACACCATATAATTGTTTCATAAATCCCTCTCCATATTAAATTAAAGATTTACGCAATGAAACACTTACTCCTTTTGGTACGTGTGCAACAATTTTTGCTCCCGGTTCGTTCACAGTAACCCATCCTAATCCAGAGAATACAACATCCGTTTTTGGTTCACGAATATTAAACTCGTATTTCACTAGCTCTGGCATATTTTCTAATTCTTCTGGTGTTGGCGGGCTTAGTAAATCCCCTGCATGATTTTTATACAATTCATCTGCTTTCTCAAGCTTTGTACGATGGATTGTTAAACGATTTGAGAAGTGACAAGTAAATGCGCGACGACCGCCACTTACGTAATCAAAACGTGCCAATCCGCTAAAGAACAATGTTTGTTCTTCATTTAATTGGAATACCATTGGCTTAATTTCTTTTGTTGGTGTAATAAGCTTTAAGCTTTGTTTTCCAACATAATGAGCCATTTGATGGTGGTTAATAATACCTGGCGTATCATATAAAGAAGATTCTTCGTCTAACGGGATATCAATTAAATCAAGCGTTGTTCCTGGGAAATGAGATGTTGTAATTACATTTTCAGTCTCATCACTAAATTCTTTAATCATACGATTAATGAATGTTGATTTCCCTACATTTGTACATCCAACAACGTAAACATCTTTTCCGCCGCGGTAATACTCAATCGCATCTGCCAGCTCAGCAATCCCTTGTCCTTTCGCTGCACTAATTAAAAAGACATCTTCTGGCTTTAATCCTAGCTGCTTTGCACTATAGCGCATCCAATGCTTTACTTTATCATGTTTTACTGACTTAGGAATTAAATCCGCTTTATTCCCAACAAGTAATACTTTATTATTTCCCACGAAACGATGTAAGCCAGGTAACCAGCTACCATTAAAATCGAAAATATCTACAATTTTAACTACTAACGCATCCGATTTTCCAATACCGTTTAGAATACGTAGGAAATCATCATCTGTTAATGAGACATCTTGAATTTCGTTATAATGTTTCAATCGAAAACAGCGTTGACAAATTACTTGTTCTTTTTCTAAAGATGAGGCAGGAGCATATCCTACTTCATTTTTATCTTCTGTTTGAATTTCTACACCGCAACCAATACATTTAATTGTTTCAGTCAAACTTTATTCCTCCCAGTTAATTAAACCTTTTTTCTTCATGTTTCTCATAATTCTTCGTTCAATTTTTCGATTAAAGCGCGTTACTAATCCGTCTGTTTGTGCTACTGGTACAACTAAAATTGTATGCAGTCCAACTCGGTTTCCACCTAACACATCTGTCAGTAACTGATCCCCAATTACTACAACTTCATCTGGTTGCAACTGCATCTCTCGTATCGCACGCTTAAACGCACGGACAAATGGCTTACGCGCACTATGAATAAATGGAATGCCTAATGGATCAGCAAAATCTTTCACTCGTTGCTCATTATTATTTGAAACGACCGTTACTTGAATGCCTTGCTCTTTCATTTTCAAAAACCATTCTTCAAGTTGTGGCGTTGCATTTGGACGATCCCATTCAATTAAAGTGTTATCTAAATCAGTAATAACACCTTTAATTCCACGTTTCTTCAAATCTTCTGGTTGAACATGATATACATTTTTCACATATTCATTTGGTAAAAATAGTTTCAATTTCTTTCACCTCTTTGAGGAGTTTTCATAAAAATTTTTCGACAACATATTTCGATATATGGCCTGTGGATAAAATTGTACACATTTTCCACATTAATATTTCAGTTAATTTGGAATTTACTAACAATCTATACACATTTTATCCACCTAGGTATGTGGATAACCACCCGTTTGTGACTGTCATATTTTTTTGGTACATTAAATGCAACAACGAATCAATCCTTATATTATTAGGAGGTGACTCACCTTGAAAACAAAACATATGGAACAGTTATCTACTGAGTTACTCACTGAGTCTTATTATAAAGCAAAAGAACTAAAATTAAATCCCGACTTCATTTTACTTATAAAACAAGAAATTATTAGACGCTCATTAGAGGACAAGCTTGTCAAATCGTCTTGATTACATATAAAGAGGAATTTTAATTAACTAACTTGTAAAAAGAGCCATCCTGCGATGGCTCTCGAATAAACAAGTACTCCCATCTAGGGAATTTCATCATTACGCATCTTTGTCCATAAATCTTGCTTACAGTTATAAAATCTTTTTTACTTATGAGCCAATCGAGTAGCAATCTTTTCACCAAGGCGAAGCTCTTGTCCACTCTTCAATTCTTGCACTACTTCTATCATATCTTTTTCAAACAATAACACAACTGTTGAACCGAATGTAAAGTATGCCATTTCTTCACCTTTTTGAACAGTGTCTCTTTCATGCAGCAGCTCAATACTATTTACAAACATAGCTCCTACTTTTACAAGCGCCATATGTTCACCGTCACTATTCACTTCTGTAACGGAGCGATAGTTTTTTGACAATGGTTCTTTCCCGTATTCCATACCAGCTGCATTTACCGGATATGATTTTCTACCGAGTACAAATCTTTCAGTCACAGAACCAGAAAGCGGACTATGAATACGATGATAATGACTTGGGCTTAAATAAATAACCATATATGTACCACCTGCATATCGCTGTGCACGTTCTTCATTACCTAGCATATCCACAATCGAATAACGCTTGCCTTTAATATCAAATGTTTTTGTGTCCTCAATAGGACCGTGATCAGCAAAAACACCATCAACAGGACTAACGATACTCGATGCATCTGTATCAATACTACGCTTTCCTTCTTTTAGCTTACGTGTAAATAATTCATGCAATGTTCTATATTCCTTCAAACCCTTTTCCATCTCATCTTGATTAATTTGAAATACTTTCGCATACGATGGAATAATGATAGAGCTCAAACGAGATTGTGCAAATTTACGTAATATATAAGAAGTAAAACGACCATTTGTAAGTTCGATCATAAGTCGATATAATGTACGTCGCAAATTGCGGAACCTCCTAATCAGTCTATAACTTTAGCTTCCCCTTCTTTTCCTTCTATATCATATGTAAAATTAGTTCTTATTCCCACATATCATATAGAACCGCCATATTATACATGCAGAAAACTAAGTACGGTATCATTCTTAAATTGTTTAGCACCTTCTAATATTACAGATAGAATCCGTCATTTTCAACAGTGAACATGGATTTCTTCTGAACACAACTCTTTTTCTTTCCTTATTTCCAAAAAGAAAAGCAGCCCATTTTAAAATACGGCTGCTTGTAATGTACATTATTCTTTTGCTTTTTTCTCTTTCGCTGCTCTTACAAATTCATGGAACATTTTCATTAAAGCGCGCTTTTCAATTCTTGATACGTAGCTTCTGGAAATACCAAGTGCCTTCGCAATCTCTCGTTGCGTCTTCTCCTTATCAAGCCCCAGTCCAAAACGCTTCACGATTACTTCTTTCTCTCGTTCGTCTAAAATATCGATATACTCTTTAATCTTTTCTAACTCCATACTAAGCTGGATCATATCAATTACATCTTCAGACTCTGATTTTAATATATCAATAAGCGATATTTCATTCCCTACTAGACTTTATCCTGTTTTGTTTCATTATTTCTTATAATAAAAATGATACCTTTCTCTGTATATTATTTAAAGTTATAATTCTCTACCTTATACAACTTTATTTCCACTAAACCAAACATACGTTTGATTCAGTGGCGTACTTTTGATATTATATAGTTAAATATTTCCTATATAAAAAGGGGCCGTTATTACATGCTATTAACAACAAGACAATCTCAAATTTTAAGCTTTTTACAAAAACAAATACAAGAGTATGGTTACCCACCATCTATACGTGAAATTGGTGATGCTATTGGAATTTCTTCTCCCTCTACAATACATAGTCATTTAATAAAGTTAGAAGAAAAAGGATTCATACGGCGAGACCAATCAAAACCAAGAGCAATAAAAATTTTGAAAAATAACTATTAAAAGAAAGAGGGATACTATTATGATAATTAGTCAAACAGCATATGAAAAAGACCAATTAATTAGAAGCATTTTTAAAACACAAAAAGAAATAGCTTCCTTGTTATTAGATCATCCAAACCGAGGAGAAATATCTCATTTAATATATGAATGGCATTCTCATAGGAACTTCTTTATAAATAATGCTGCTATAACTAATTTTTCATTAAACGATTTGAAGGAAAGATATAATCAAATTATTAACTTACTAGAAAAAGCAAAAAATGCCGACTCCATATAGAAGTCGGCATTTTACATTTATAAGAGCTCATCTAACTATTCTTTTGTAAAAATCACTTCACATATACATAAGTTTCATTTGCTGTTACATAATATCTTTTACCTTTACTATTGTGGACTTTGTATTGCGGAGAGCCGTTTACACTTACTTTCGCATCAATTGTAAAACCTAATCCCGCATCTACAGAACCAGCAACATCTTTTTCCTGCCAAGATGGAGCATCATAGAATCGTAGGTTATTAACTTTAGAAACAACACGCTTCCCTACAATAGAAGAATCCACTGTGCTTTTCTTACTGAACTTCACATAAGATGGATCATTTTTAATCCATTGCTCACCGCCAAGGTTTAACCAGCCATCTTTTTCAGCCCATACAACATAAACTTCTGGTTTGTTTAACTGACGAATCTTTGAATAGCTTGTACCAGGTCCTTTACGTAAATTCACGTTATAACCTTCAATATAAGCAATACCATCTGTTACAGCCGTTGGAACCTCCGCTGGTTTAGATGGCTTCTCAGGAATAGAAACTTCAACATTAGAGTTATTGTATGCTCGTTGTACATCAGCGCGGAATTGAGCTTCTGATACACCATGAGACTTTAAGTAATCAAGTGGGTCTTCATGATCTGTACCGCCAAGATATTTCGTCACATCGTAGTGAGTCCACAATCCTTTTTCTACTGATATTCCACGGTCACGAAGGATTTTAGCCAATAATTTCACGTATTTATCATAGCTACGTTTGAATTTTTCATAATCTCTTGTTTCACATAACTCCACATGAACAAATCGTTTATTCGCCCCTGGTCCAGCTCCATAAGCAATGTATTTCGTATCAGCAATTTGGATTGTTTCATTCCAATCAACGGCGTAATGGACGAATGCTGAACGCCATGTACGAGACTCATATTTTTGAATATTAATAGCTGGCGCTTCTGGAGTTGCTGTACTATGCGCCACAACGCCTTCATACACACCAACACCATTACGGTATGGTTGTTTAGGTAAATCAGGAATAATAAGCGTTCTATCAGCAAAAGCACTTGTTGCGACAGATAAAACTAAAATAACAGTAAAGATTACAGAAGAAATATGTTTAAATGTCTTTTTCATTTCACATCAGCATCCTTTTTCATAATTTTTGTATGGTCAAATAATCCACTTGCTGATAGACCAATGATGATTCCTTGAAACACATTTGTTTTGATATCTCCGCCCAAAAATAAAACGCCTAGCACAATGCCAAGCGTTAAGTTTAATAACGGAATATATTTTGTTTGTAATCCAATTGTTTTTACAATCTGGGAAAGACCAACTACAATTCCAATCATTACAGCTAAACTAACCATTACATGCCACCTCCTTTCATTAAGAAAGTGAGAATTCCGCCAATAATTCCCCCTACAATAAGTCGTAAGATCCAAGTAGTATTGGCACTGATTTTATCTAGCTGTTTGTTAATATTGATAATGTCTTTTTCGTTACCAGTTGTTCGTATTTCTAAGCTTTTAATTTCTAAACGAATGTCCTTGATATCTTGCTTGATTTCTTGAACATCACTTCTTACTTCTTGTAGTCCATCCACTTCAATCACCTCATTTCAAAATAAAAAGAAGCCAAATTATGCTTCTTTACGCTGCAAAGCAACTCGGATCCATTCCGAAAATATCTGCAATATCTTCCTCGCTCCTATCTTTTAAATAGGATTGTGTTGTTGAAATATCCGAATGATTTGCAAGTGATTTTAATTTTTCTAGTGGTACACCTTGCACTTTTAAATTATCTAATCTGCTATGACGGAAACAGTGAGGATTAATTTTATATTCCTTACCTTCTTTTTCGTATAGCATCTTAGCAAATATCTTGCACCAGTAATTAAATACACTCTTATTTAAAAGTTTTCGCTCACCATTCTTATAAACTCGTACGAACAAATATGGTATAGCATCTTTACCGCGCTGTTCTATATATAAACGAATACATTTCTGTACTCGTGGATTGTAATACAATCTAAATTTCTTACCACGTTTACCACGGACCACATTTGTATAATACCTTTCTGTTAGTCCTGTTTTTTGAACTTGATAAACTTCATTCTTTCTTGCTGCACTATAATAAGAAAGTGCTAAGTAAGTTGCTAGCATATATTTTTCATTCTCTATTAATTCATCTATTAACCAATTTATTTGGTCTTCTGTAATGAATGTTATTTCTCTAACTGGATTCTTTGGTAAACCACGTACTCGTGAGCCTACATTAAACTCATAATCATAGTCATCGTCATCCGCACAAAATTCTAGCGCGGATCTTAATGCACTCATTAATCCATTTACACGAGCATTAGACATTCCTAACTCTTGAAAAATGATAGATAAATTTCTAATGTCTTTTCGTGTTAAATCAATAAGCTCTTTATTATTGAAGTGTTCGTGTATCAGAAATAAAATAATACGTAAATCCCAACCGTATTGTTGTAAAGTACTCGCTGCCTTTCCCTGTGCTTTCTTCTCAATAAGAAAATCTTTCACAAGGTTCTTATTACCTTGGCTTACATATTTCTCATAAATCTCTTGATTTACAATTCTCTTCACACTAATCATCTCCTCAAAATAAAAAGAGAAGCACGTATATGCTTCTCTTGATCTATGAATTGAATTTACTCAAAGCCGTATTTTATTAAAACTTAATATGCACCTCTATCTAATGTTATATTTAAATATAGAAAGAGAGGTGAAATAACATTGGACATTGAAAATTATTATTTAGAACAATTAAAAGAACAAGCAATCTTCCTGAATGACTCCTGCGAAAACTACGATAAGGGTAAGTTTTCGCATGCAAAAATGATGTCTGCTATTATAAGAACATTAGTCAAAGATCCAGATAATCCGAGGCCAAATAATAAAACAAAAAGTTTATTAACTCATTTGAACAGAAAAAATGATATGAAGTTCTACAATACTGGATTTGAGTCTAAAAATGCTATATTAAATGTAAATCTGGTTGGGGTGGTTACCGTCCCTAGTGCAACTCCTACAATAAAGCAATACGATCATATTTATTTGCCATTATTAGATAGCAGTGATCAAGTTGATGTCAAATGGTTAACCTTCGAACAGTGGTGGAATAGCCACATAATCCTTATTAATCGAGAAGGTTCTATGATTCTTTTTACTAGAAAAAGAATAGTACTAACTATGGCCGAACAAGATGGTGGAGCTCATATAGATTCTCACCATGACATAGATAAAGAATACCTGGAATTATCAACAGCAGCTAAAAGTTACTTCAATAATGTTGATCAAGTAGGAAATGAATCTCCTATTGTCAACATGCACTATGCTTTAGTGCGACAAATAGCACATGAACTATTAATAAGTTTAATAAAAGAATTCAAGTTAAATATAATTTATCGTCCAACAAATGAATTCAACTTACGAGGAGTTCCCAAAAAATTTATTAAGCAACCTGGTATGGTAGTAGAAGGAACGAAAATCGAGTCAACAAGAACAGCCTTTCCACGAAAATTAATCGAAGGCGCTTCACTCAAAGCTCCATCCAATGCTAAATATATGAAAATCCAGTTCTAAAAATTAAAAGATAAGAAGACTAAACATGGTCCTCTTATCTTTTTTCTATTCGCCAAAATGTGATACATCTACTATTTGTTCTTTAGATAAATCAATCTTAGTTACTTTAAAATCATCATGGGAGCGACATTCTCTGAATATCCAATTTTTTTTTGCGATTTCCAAAGCCCTTTTTTCTGCTTCAGCTATAATTACCATTGAAATGTCTTCATCAAAAGCAACATTATTTGATTCCACCTTAAAAATATCCAATACACTTCGCCCCCCTTTGTTTTATTATAATCCATTGGAATTATCGTGAATTTTTTATTTTATTCGATTTATTGTATCGTTACAAATACTGCATCTATTATAATCATCCAAAGAACTGCTGATGCTATGCCACCTAACACTAAAGCTTTCCCGAATGTATTCTCATTAACTGTATTCATAATATCTACCTCGCTTAGATACGTTTTGTATAGAGTATATGAAACTTGTAAATTCTTAACGACCTTCATGTGAATTCCGTGTGTCCACAATTATATAATTTTTATGTTTTCTGGATCTACACCTATAGCGACTGCTTTTTCATTAATAACAAGGGAACCGCTTGTTCCTGCACCATATTTCACTCCAAATGTAATATTTCCGCTAAAGTTATATAAATCAAGCTTAGAAACAAAGCCTTTTACTTTTACTTTCCCAAAGTTACCAACATTGATATTTTCTATTGCAATACCTGCAAACAACGAGTTGTCATCCACATCGGTCATCGGCCTAATCGTTTTAAAGTCTCCATCAAAACAAACGGCTTGCCCTTTTAAAATACTCGTTTTTGCTTTAAACGAATTATATTCATCTGAAAAGTTAGGTCTATCACGTTCTTCAGTTGTAAATGAAGAGGAATATGGAACTTCACTATTCGCAAATCCTTCAATCGTAAAATTCTTATGACTTGCCGCTGCCGGATCGCCTAACCACGGTTTATCGTCATGATAAATTTCGCCATTGATTCTACAACCTTCTAGAATGACTTTATCACTTGTTTTACTTCCTAGTGATTGTACACGTAATGCATACTTGAATTGCCCATCTGTTTTTATGATTTCGCATCTTTTCAGAATAACTAAACACGGATTTTCGAAATTAACATTATTATGGACACTGAAAGGTGCGAAAGGACCTCTGAACTCACAATCCTCAGCTATTAATGTAGAACCAGAACTATGTCCCATGCCATAAGCACATTCAGATACCCATACTTTCTCTGGTAACATGCCACTCTCAGGATGGTTTGTTCTCCACGTTCTTGCTCCTTCGTTTCCATAATGCAAGAACTTGCTTTTCTTCAAACTTCTATTCCAATTCTTCTTTGCGTTACTACTTTCATCATGAACGGCATATCTCATGTTTTTAGCCGTTACAGTGATGTTTTCTAAATCGTTTGTTTCATCAATCCAAAGGGTTGATGTATTATCTATTTGAGCATCCGTTGCATTATCAGGAAGTTCCCCTTTTAACCAACAAGTTTTCGCATCTACACCTCGTAAATTAATATAAGATTTTAGTGTCCAACCAACTTCTGTATAAGTTCCAGGATGAACGACAACATCATATATTTTTTTAGCACTTGCATCTATAATTGCATCATTTGCTAATTTAGGAGATAAATAATCTCCTGTGCCATCAGGTTTTACAGTCTTTACAATACGTTCTACAATGCCAACATCAAACCCGAGGTTCTCCAGTTGTATTTTTGCTCCAAACGGTTCATATTCCGTCACTTGTGTACCTTTCTCTAATTGAGCTGAATCTAACTGAGAGGTTAGTACTGTCATTCTAATAAAGTGCGCATTAGACGGAGAAAGAAATACGCTTGATGCATTCGTGAATCCCGAAATGAAGTTTTTACTTGAATCATAGAACGCGCCTTGTTCTGTAGTTCCACTTATCTTGTAATTCGTGTTAGGAATTATAGGAATAAAGTCCGAAGCATTATGTGTCCCATTCGGTGAATCCGCAAGAGTACCGTTATTGTTCACTACATATTTCCCTCTAATTACAATCGATTTATCAAATAAGTTTTTACTTGGTATTCCTCGTACTATATTTTTGTTTAATGCAAGCTTTTCCTCTGGAATGGGAGTTTTAATAGTATTTGCATCTAGATTTACTGAGAACGGTTCATATTCCGTTACTTTAGTGCCTTTCTCTGCTTGTACTGAGTTTAATTGAGATTCTAATACAGTAATTCTGATAAAGTAAGCGTTTGGTGGTGACATAGTGACACTGGAAGCATTCGTAAACCCTATGATGTAATTTTTATTAACGTCGTAAAATGCACCTTGTTCTGATGTACCGCTAATTCTATACGGTGTATTCGGTGTTAATTCTATAAAATCAGAGGCGTTATGCGTTCCGTTTGGAGAATCTGCAAGATTACCAGTATTATTCACTACATACTTCCCTCGTGTCACTGTAGACTTATCGAATAGGTTTTTCCCAATAACCCCTCTAACGGCTGTGTTTTTAACTTTGTTTACCATTTCAATGGAGACTTTGTTGTTTTCTTCTATAGTAGTATATGACCCTTCGATTTTTTCCCAATTTTCATTTGTCCTATTTCTAAAATCTCTATCTTGAGCGGTGTTTCCCCATCGATTCAATGCTAGTGTCATGATATACAAACCTCCTAAAAGCGAGGGCGTTATTACGCCCTCTCATAGTTTTACTAGTACATTAATTGCTCAGAAACACCATTGATCATAACGTTAACGGCATTTTCTGTTTCTTGTTGAATGAGTAATTTATCGCCTGGGTTTAATACAATAAATGTATCACGCACGTCGTCACCACTTTTTACTTTAGTAGTCATAATATCGATTGTGTTCAGTGTTAATACAACATTTTGTTCAGTGTCTAAGGAATTATTGAACATCAATTGTTTTACCGTGATTTGTTGTCCTTGCTGTACATCACATACAACAAGTTTTTCTTTTTGAGGTTTTCCTAAGTAAATTTGAACTGGTTTCATAAATAACTCCTCCTAATTTATATAAAATTCGTTTTTTAATACTTTCAATCTATCGATCTAGCCACATGCGGATTTTACGACAATAGGCTTTCTTTCCTTCAACAGTGGAACGCAAACGAATGTATACACTCATTTCTTCTCCTGTCGGAACTCCTAGATCTATTTCATAAAGTTTTCCATAAGTTGCAATTGGAGACTTTGAATCGGTATTATTTGATGCGTATTTAGCTAAAAAGGTATTCCCATCCCCAGCCATAATAGCAACTTCACAAGACGAACCCTCAGTAGCTAATTGACCGATTAATACATTTAAGTATCGCGACTTATGTTCAAACGTGTAATATTGACAGTCGTAATGCTCATCTGACTTATCTGTCACCCACCACCAACCCTCTATATTCACTGCGGTAAACGGTGGTTCGTGACCGTTGATATCAAAGCCATGCTGAAGAATACCACCTATGATAGTTGCATATCCATCTTCCCTCTCAACGCGAACAAGACCACGATGAACATCGAGGCCTCCTGCACCAATATGGACGTATGCGTTTGGATCGTCAGGAGAAATGTACCAATCTCCTGTGTTATCAGAAAAATGATTAGAGTTTCTGTACAATCGTTTTAAATAAAGATTTAAATTACCACCATCGTCTAACAATTGCTGCACTTGTTTCTGCGTTTGTTTAAATTGCGCTTGAATGGAACTTGCCGTCTTTAATTCTTTAAAAGTTGATAATTCAACTATCGGTGCCTTAGTTGGATCTGTTGGGTCATCCTCAATTTCGATGACACGAATTTTCACTTTCACATCGGCTTCTTCATATAGCATGTATACATAGTCACCTAAGTCAAACTTATGAAGTGGCGATAAGCCATTTTCTATTAAACTGATAATGCTTACCTTAAACCTTGTATCCGGTACGTCATTAATTTCCTTTTTACATTTTTCCAATAGTGTTTCTTTCGATTTAAATCGCTCATCGCGAATTGGTTTCTGATGAATACGGCCGTAAATTTTAGCCATCGGCGATACATATTCAACCATAATTTCTTTGTCGTTATGATCTTTACCATACCCACGGATGACCGTTGCAAAATTAGACATATCCGTATCTTCTTCAAAAGTTTTTAAATTATGGCCATAGCGGAACTGCGCATCAGTTTCTTTTCCAATTTGATTTTTAAATATAACCGTTTTAGATGAATAATTAATATCCATCTCAGCTTCATAGCGATTCAAAGCTGTTTGCAACAAAGCTGAGCGTGTATCATCACCAAAGTTTTCAAATTTAGTGGCTGCAAATGCACCTTGATTAACATATTTCCAACCTGTCCCATTAAAAATGAAATCCATACACTGTTTAAAATTGGCGTATCCATTATATAAATCGTATTGCCAATCCATCATGTCATCAAAGAAGATGTGCGGTGCTGTAATAACCTTCCCGTAATGCCCGCGTTTATTTATTCCTAATACGATATACTCATCAGATTTATCCAGAATACTCGCTCGCTTATCTACAAGATGATAAGCATGTTTTACATTAGGAGTATTCAATAAATAAAAAGAAAGAGAGTGTTCACCATTCACACGTCTCTTTCTCTTCACCTCTTTATAATCTGTTAGCATTTCTTCTTGTTGATTAATACTTTTCACTACTAACATTTCTCTTCACCTACAAGTAATAAAACCTAAAATCAAATTCTACTTCAAAAGCACCAGTTGTACCGGTTAACACAAAGTCATTCCATCCAGGCTTTAGCCTGATTAATCCCCAATTCGTATTTTTAAAAATACTTCCTAGTACATTTCGATATGCTCTGACGCCATCTAAAGTGATAACATCGTTCAATGTTGTTGTGCTACCTGTATAGCTCCAAAGGTCACCCGTAGTAACATTTTTTATAGATAAATTGTTAGACTTACCTTTATACTTTATTTTTAACGGTATGTACTTAGGATCTATTAACACATCACCAGCATTATAAATTCGGAAAGACGTAGTATTATGATGATATTTTGTATCTTCTGCGATTAAACCTTGGCCTATTTGCCAGAGGTTTGAGTCAAAAGTAAAAGAATCCATCGTGGTACCGATGGATTCTGCATATGGAAAATCAGATTCAAGAATGATATCACATTGTCCCCAGACCCGAGTTAAAGGTTCAGGAGTAAATTGATTAGCTCTTACTAGCCAACGCTTTCCCGGTTCTTCACTATATATCACATAAAAATCTTCTCTCGAATCAAGAATTTGAAAGAATTCATTTCGTTTTAATGCATAATCTGGAAAGTCATATGCTTCAAAAACAATTGATGTTCGAATCAGCCTACCTTCAACTTCTATACCAGAACTAACAGCACCAGGTCTCCCATCTACTTTATCTGATATAGAATTCACTTTTATAGAATCCGGACGAAAATATAAAACATGATATCCAGTTTCTTGAGACAACTTATATCGTTTCCCATTTTTTCTTATTATTGTTAAGTGCATCATCTCGCCCCCGAAAAGAATAATGTTGTATTTATTTTTTGTCCTTGAGCAAGATCCACCCAAGGCACAACTGCCTCCCCGAGAACTTGATCATTTATTACTAACTGAACTGGAGTACTCCGCTGCATTGGTATACTTCCAAATGAAACTCCTTTTCTTGATGAAGGCGAGTTACTAGATTGATAATTATCCCCAGCCCCTACATTACTAGTAGAACTTCTTAGGTAACTTGTGGCGCGTGAAATATCACTTGGATTCACTTTAGGAATTGATGCTTGTGCCATTCTTTGCGCGGCATTTTTTACAGCACCAATATTTTCATTAATACCAACCTCAAAACCTTCACCTACTGGATGTCCCGCCTCATCTCGTACCCGTTTTGATGGTGAGTTTACTTTCAGCTCACCTCTCATGGCATTAAGCGCTATGTTTGCTAGCCCTTTTGCTGCACTCATTACTGGACCGTCACCATTTTTAATACCACTTGCAAATCCAGAAGCGAAACTTTCACCAATAGAATGTGTTTTAACGCTTCCTAACCCTTCTTTACCAGATTCAGCAACACTTCTCCCTGCTGATTGAACACTTCCTTTTTGACTGGAAAGACCCGAGGCGTGCTCACTACCTTGTTTCTTACCGCCACCTCCATCAGTCGCACTTCCTAGAATTTGTTCAGAGCTATTTTTAACATTACTGGCTTGAGCATCTACACTTCCTTTTGTATTGGCAATGTTAGTAGCCATTGTGGCCGGTGCCCTAATACCACCATTTCCATCAGTAGTACTACCTAATATTCCTTGGATGTTACTATTAATAAAGCCAGCCTGAGTAAATACAAGACCTTGATTATTAATCATATTGCCATGCATTGTATTAACCGAATTTGCTCCGCCGTTCCCGTCGCTTGTACCACTAAGTGTATTTTGAACATTATTTTTTACTGCATCAGCTTGTTGGATTACAGGACCTTGATTTTCTAACATTTTCTGTTGCATATCTAACATAGATTTAGGACCACCATTTCCATCACTAGTGGATCCAAGTCTATTTTCTATACCTTGTTTTGTTTGCTCGGCTGCCGCAAAGGGCGCTTGTTGGTTTTGCTGTATACCATCCGCCTGTGTTTGTGGTATTTGCTTTCCTTTTTCAGTTAGGTCAATAGTTGCCCCTTGCTCTACAAGGCCTTTAATCGCCTGAATCGCGGTATCAACATTAATCTGTCCACTGGATAATCCCTCAGCAAGAGTTTGAACTGTGAATTGCCCTTCACCTTTTACGTCTACTTTCACATCCGATTTAACGTCTAACTTAAATTTCTCCAAAACTTGATTTATATCTAAAAATCCATTTTGAAGACCAGTTTTTAATGTCGCTATCGTTTGACGACCTTCTTGGTTCAAGTCAACTTGTGTAACACCTTTTAATTTCTGTTGGAAATAAATATACACTGAATCAATACCCATACTTCCATCTTTTAGCCCTTCGGCAAAAGTTTTAGCTGTATGTTGTCCATACGGTCCAAGGTCAATTTTAGTTTCACTTTGAAGATCTAACTTTAAATTTTTTGCGATTTCTTTTACGTTGTCAGTTTCACGAAGTCCATCAACATAAGACTTCATTGTATCGATACCTTCTTGTGTCAAACTTTGCTGACCAAATGTATCTCGCATTTGATTAATTGTAGCAATGGCTACATGCTCAATGTTGTAAGTCCCGTTTTGAACTCCTGCTATAAACTCGTCAACTTTCACTTTACCTGCTGGACCAAGATCTACAGCTTTGACCCCATTCTCCATTTCAATAGCAATTAATTCGGTTGCTATTTTCGCCTTTTCTCCACCAGACTTTAAGGTGTCGTAAAACTTATTTAAGGACTCTGGTAAAGCATCTCCAAAACGTTTTACACTTTCTTCATATTTCGTCCAGTCTGTTACAGATTTATCGAAGTTATTCTTTAACTTATCGAAGAATTTATTGTTCTTATCATATAAATCTTCAAATCCAGCTGAGGCACTACCTGTACCTACTAGAAATGCATCGAAACGATCTTTCTCAGCTTTCGTCATTTGCCCTTCAAAATCTAGTTCAGATTGTTTTGCACCAAGTACATCACGAATTTTATTCATCTTTGTGAAATAATTCTCTCGTACAGCGACTTCTTGTTCGCCGTACTTACGCTTTACTTGGTCAATAAACGCGGTCTCTTCTTGACCTTGGAGTCCGATTTGTTTTGCATACTTTTTAGCATTGTCGACATCTTTATCTCTAGCTTTTGAAATCTCTGACAGAGATTTCGTAGTAGAATTGGTTAATTCAACTACATGCTTCTGTGCTTCTTCTAATGAGACACCTTTATCGATTTTATTAAAAGCATCGTTTACTTTTTTTAATTCTCCAATCGATTTAGAAACAGATGTAGCTGTTGACTTATCAAATGCTTGCCAAGCTGCCGTATAACGCTGAAAATCTTTCTCCGACATATCAAATAAATTATTTCCATATTTATTAATTAGATCATGCATCGTTTTATCAGCATTACGAATCGCTTCTTCTTGCTGAGCGTAGTATTCACCCGCTTTAGCTCTAATACGCTCACTTAACTTTTTAGTTCCTTCATCAGCCGCATCACCGAAAAATTTCCCCATAAAGTTATTAAACTTAGCTTTATCTTTCTCTAAAGCCTTCATAGCCTCATCAGTTAGCTTAGCAAACTCTTCGTGTGCCTTTTGTACAGCTTCTTTAGCCTTTTCTCCTGTAGAAAAAGCTAAATCATTTAATGCAACAAGTGCTTGGTCACGCATTTTCACATAACCAGATGCTGCTTTTTTTGTTCCTTCTGAAACACCATCGCCGAAATTACGCGCATCATTATCAGCTTTCTTTGTATCTTCCATAAGTTTTATTACAGCTAAACTTAGGCCAGCCACGGCTCCTGTCGCTGCTGCAATTGCGATAACAACTGGATTAGCTAATAATGCTCCAATAGCCATAGACATAAGTCCTAATACGCCGACGATTCCCATTATTCCAACTGTTAATGCCGCTCCCGTTGCAATCATTTGCTGAGTACCTTCATCAAGGTTATTAAACCAATCAACAGCACTTTGCACACCAGAAGCAATTGCATCAATCGCTGGTATTAATGCATGACCAATTGTTATAGATGCGCCCTCAATAGAAGATTGTAAGATTACTAACTTACCTTTTAAGTTATCTAACTGTTTAGCCGCAATTTCTTTTGCTGTACCCGCACTTTTTTTGAGCATTTCTGTATTACTAGCTAATGCATCTGATGATTTATCAATTAATACAGCCCAATGCTTGTATGCTTCGGCTCCAAAAATGGTTGTCAATGTAGCTGATTTTTGCTGATCTGTCATACCGCGTGTCGCTTTTTCCAATTCTTTAATCACACCTGGCATGGATTTCATTTTTCCATTAGCATCAAATATTTCTATTTTCAGCTTCTTCATTGTTTTTTCCATTTCACCAGTTGGTTTCGCTAAACGTCCCATAGAAGTTGAGAACGCTGCCCCTGCTTGGGCACCTTGAATACCCGCATCAGACATTGCCATAACAGCTGCCGTTGCTTCTTCAAGTGACCATCCTAATGATTTAGATACTGGTGCAAGATAAACCATTGCCTCACCTAGTTGAGCAACATCTGTATTTGCATTTGTACTTGCCTTTGCTAATACATCTGCTACCCTTCCTGCGTCTTGTGCTGCAATTCCAAAACCAGACATAATATTTGATGTAATATCTGCCGCCGCTCCAAGGTCCATTTGACCACTAGCTGCAAGATCTAATAAGCCCGGCATCGCTGCGATAACATCATTTGTTTTGAAACCAGCCATCGCTAAATATTGCATTCCCTCTGCTGCTTGACTCGCACTAAATGATGTTGAAGCCCCAAGCTCCCTAGCTGTTTGCGTTAATTTTTGTAGTTCAGCATCTGATGCACCAGATAAAGCTGCTACACGTGACATAGCTGATTCAAAATCAGCTGCCGTTGTAATGGTTTTCCCAAGAGCATATCCCATCGTAGTAGCCCCGGCCATAAAAGAAGCGCCCATCGTTGCCCCGACATCTTGCATGCGGGTCCCGATTGAGCGCATTCTTTCTCCAGCTCTATGAAAAAGAGAAGTTTGTCTCTCTAATGCTTCATTCGTTTGATGAATTTGATTCTTAAGTCTCGCTTCAGCTTCCCTCGCCCTATTAAGGTTGGTAGCATTCTTTTCGATTGCTGCATTTACTCGACTTAAACTTTGAATATTCGCTGTGTACTGAGCTTTAACACTATCTAACTCTTGCTTTAAACGTTTTGTTTGTTCAGAGTTTTTACCAGTTGCTTGAGCACTTTGCTTATACTCTCTTTCTAAACGTTGCATCTTTCCAGCTAAACTTTCACTGGAAGCACGTAATTGTTGCTGTTTATTTCTCAACTTCTCAATTTCTTGACTGAAATGAGATACTTTTTGCTTCTGGATATCCAGCTTTTGTGTTAAATAATCCATTTTTGTTCTTAATTGTGATACTGAATCACCATAACGTTTTGCCTCTTCACTTGCTGCTTTGAATTCTGAATCTACCATTTTTAATTTCCGATTCATACCAGCTACACCTGAATCAAAGTTCCGTAAGTCCATCGAGACCTTAACGCCTAATTCCATATCTTGTGACAAGCTACCACCTCCCTTATAACCAAGGTACTTGTTCCGCTGTCGCTAGCTTAGGTTCATTATTTTGTTTTTTTCGAGCCATTCGCCGCATGAAATAAACAATATCAATTTTATCTATTTCATTTTGTTTCAGCCCATGATGTTCCTCTAGCATATTGTATAAATCCATTATGGCTTCTGAGTATGTGGCCTGTTCTTCCGTTTGTTTCTTGGGCGATGATTCTTTTTTTTAGTTTGTACTGCATACACACTTTCAAGTAGTTTTGCCGCCTCAGCTACTTTCCCTAAAACAGATTGACAGACCGCGAAAATAACCACTGCCAAGTATTGTGAGTGTGTTCCTGTTAAAAATTCATCACTTGAAAATTTATTTTCATAAACATCTGAAACAAACTGAGCGCCTTGTTCAATCAATTCAAATGGTACATTATCTTCTTTCAATTTATCTGCTAATTCCGAAGCATTTCTTGCTACTAATCCAGAAATAAAACCCGGTAAATAAAATGATCTTAAATTACCATCAGCTTGTCTTAACTTTAAAATTGGTTCTTCCATAAGAATCCCTCACTATTTAGTATTTTTATAAGAAAAAGGACTGATAGAAGTTATCTATTAGTCCTTTTTAGCTAGTGCATTAAGTGCTTTAACGGTTTCATCAGGTGGTGCTGGGACTTCTTTAAACCAATTTTTAGCCGCTGCTTCATCAAAACCCGGCTCATCTTCATCAAGACGATTGCGCCATGCTCTATCAAATTTACGTTCCATGGCTGAGCCTTTAATTTTAGATGTTTGATACTCCACTTTTTCTCCACCAGTTTTGTTTTCCTCATCTGGTTGCTCGAATTTCAATTTATATAATACTCCATAGCGGCACTTACCATTATCTTTTGGGATACGGTACATAATTGCACCATAAGGCGCAACATCCGTTGTTCGGTCAACGACCTGTCCTTTCACTACCTTTTTACCTAATAACTTTGCATATACGGTGAATGGTAAATCGGCAACGTTAAACTCTACATCAGCACCTCCAAATTTAGAAGAAGATGCATAAATACCATCGTCGGCCTCTAATTTAACAGTTTCGGATTTAGGTGAGGTTTTGCCCTCTATTGCACCCGCAATACGAATTGGTTCACCATATTCAACACCTGTTTCATCATCCTTTAATAATTCTGCCCAATGTAAATCACGAAATCCTACTGGAAGTCCATTCATATATTATTCCTCCTCAATTAAACTAACCTTTGTACGGTACCTCATACCGTAGTGATAAATTTTAGTATCTTCCTCATACAGATCTGCTGTAGAAAAACGAGAAAAGCCGATAGATTTCATTACTCTATCGACTTCTGTTTTATATTTATTTGTAATTGGCTTCTTTGACCAAATATCAATTTGGTATAACAAATCACTGTTATAAGCCTTATCATCAGCAAAATCACCATCTTGGTTATTTACTTCTGAAAATGTAATATAAGGATTGTTTTTACCTCCATTAAATATGAGATGTCCTATTCTCTTACCGCCTAATAGATCAACAAGTTCTTTATTATTTTCAAGACCTTGCTTAATTTCGTTCATTAAATCCCTCATAGCATCAACTCCTGCTTTAATACATTCCTCATTGCTCGTAGGGAATCTCTTTCACCTGCCATAACTACTTTTTCAGCAAATCCCTTTTTCGGGGGATGTGGCATTTTACTAGTTCCCCAGTTTTGGAATTTCATATAGAAAAAGGGAGAATTATCTCCCTTTAACCAGCCAACATTAACATATTTAACGCCCTCTTTACTTTTAACAGCACTGATTTTCGCATTATCTGCTCCATGTTGACCAGTTCTCCAAGACTGTTTTACCGTTGCTTTACGTGGACTACGACTCCTTGGTGCTTCACGTGAGAAGCCTTCCTGAAAAACTTTACCACCCGCTTTTACAGCTTTAGTTTGCGCTGATGCTCCTTTTCGCCCCATTTGTTGAACCTTAAGCATTAACTCTGTCATGCCCTGTAACTCCATGTTAGCCATTTCCTAACACCTCTTTACACATTAAGTGCATTTCCTTATGCTTTTCTTCAACATCTATAACATTAGTAATTTCTAAGATACGCTCGCCATACAAAATTCGCATATCACTCGTTATCCCTTTTCGATATCGAATTTCTACTCTAATGGTATTTTCAGCATTAACTGATGCCGCTTGCCAAAATTCGCGTCCTCTTAGGGGATTAACCGCTGCCCAAACTTTCACTACATCTTGCCATGGTTCAAGTGGGTTTCCTTCTTCGTCTGTTTCATAATCAGTTGATTTTTTCTGTAAAATAATACGTTTGTTTTTCTTTAACGCACTCATAAATCCACCTCATATTTTAACTGAACGACAATACTTTCTAATGACCTTTCTAACTTTTCAGTTTGTGTCTTTGACATCTCATCATATTGTAAAGAAACATAAATTTTCACTGCAAGATCATACAAATCATTACTTTTACAAGAAACACCTGCATTCCGCAAATATAGATGTGCTGCATTAATAAAAGAGATGAGGTTTATGTCATCCTCATCTCCATCAATCCTTAGATACAGTTTTACTTGCTCTAGCTCTTGATTTTGCTGGCTCTGCATTAGCTACATCACCACTTTCTTTAGATTCCCCAATTTCTTGGGGCTCCTTAGGGTGTAGGTTTTACTTCTGCAATTCGGAATGCCGAACTTAAGACTTTATGCTGATCATACCAAGCTGTTAATACAAAGATGTATTCACCTTTATCTACATCTTTATCTGCATCATAAATCACACCACCATCATAGTTACCATGTAAGAAAGTAAAATCACCGATAACAGGAGACTTAGCAAGTTCACAGAATGTAACTGGTGCTCCAATTACTTCTTCTGGTTGTAATTTATATAAATCAGTAGATCCATTTGCCAATTCTTTTAGTGAAGCATAATAATCTTGACGACGCATTGTTACACTTACATTTTCTTGATAATCATCACCTAGGTCACCTAAAGCATTAATAATTGCTTCAATCATATTTCCACCAGTAACAGATTTAATTTTACCTGGTTCATATAATGACATATGCTCAGTGCCCTTTTTAGGAGATTCTGCAAATGTTAAACGTTTTTCTTTCACTGCAAGTGCTGCTTGAAGTGCTGATTCAACTTCTGTAACCAAATCCAAATCACTTCCATGAATAACCGAATCAGAAATACGCGCTTTAACTTTCACTTTATGACGACCAAACGAAACTTTATCCCCTGTGACTTCCAATTCTTTCGCCGTCTCTTCATCAGTAACAAAATCATCATCATCAAGCTCAAAACTAATTTTCGGACGCTCTAGCCCCTTAATATTAGTTAATGTCATTTTCGGACGAAGCGGATTCTTTTGTTTTGGTTCAGATACAATTTGATTAGATAGTGTTGTTGGTAAGAACTTTTCTCCACCAGTTGATGTTGTTTGCTTTGTCCCTAATAGATTTCTTGTTTCCTCACTAACAGCTTGTCCTGTTAAAATAGAACGATAGTATTCTGCTTTCGCTGCAATCATACGTTCTTCATTATTCTCAGCTGCTAAAATAGGTTCTTGCCTTTGAAGTCTAGAACGCTGTTCTTGTTCCATTTCTTTATATTCAGCTTCTGCTGCATCAAATCTTTCCTGTGCGAATGACTTCGCTCTCTTTAAATCAGCTAACTCTTCAGATGTAATTGTTGCATCAGTCAATTTAGATCTTAATGCCTCACTTGCGTTTACAACTTCTTCACCTAACATCTGTAAATCACGTTTCATATCCATCATTGTTTTAGATCGTGCTGCAAAAAATTGTAACCCAACTCGGAATGGGAATTTACTTTTAATTTTCATATCTTATTCCTCCTGTTATTTCTTATATTTTTCAAAGTCTTTTAAAGTTGTATTTACATCGCTTAATAACACTTGTCTTTCTTCCTCCGAAATAGTTTGCGTTGGTGTTTTTGGCTTTGGAACTTGATTAGCTGCACTTCGTTCCTCAAATTCTCCACTCTCTACCTTGCGCAAATCTACTTGAATTGTAGTTTGAGGATAAGCTGGAATTGGAGTGAATGTAATTTCGTATAATACAATCTCTTTAATAATTCGGAACCATTCTCCGTCTCGTTCTTCCCATTCTTGATCAAGGATGCTAAAACCGATTGAACATCCACCAATCGTTCCGCTTCTTGTCATTTCCACAATTCTACGATCAAATTCAAAATTCATAGGTACAAGTTCAAAATATAAACCGTCCTCTCGAATCTCTAAAGTCAAATTATCGCCAGTTGAACCTAATAAATCGCGCCAGGTATGATTAAATAAAGCGAAGATCTTATGTCCATCAGCCAAAGTATTATTCATTGAATCCTTGGTCAATTTTTCATAAAAAATATCTCCCCACCAATCTGTCAATTCTGTAAATTGGTCAAATACCGCCGCATATCCGGTTAACACTTCAGATTGCTGACCTTGATTATCACGTTTCTGTATTTGTACGTTCTTTACTTTAAGAGAGAATGTCCGTTTTTCATAATCATCTGCTACAATGTCTTGTTCTACTGATTGGCTTCTTTTCTTTCCCTTCATTCTTTATTCACCTCCTTTAAAAAGTTCTGGACTATCAATAGGAACTAAGTCGCGACTAACAAACAATTTATCTCCACCTGGCATCGGTGCCTTTTCCTCGTGCATCCTCGCTTCATTTGGAGTCATATAACCAGATCTAACCCCTTTAAAATAAAAATCTCCGCGTGTTTTCATATCAGCGCGGAGAATACCATTCATATTAAATTTATGACTATAGCCTTTTCTTCGTTGTTCAGCGGTTAATAACTTCCTATCAAACTCTTGCTCATACATTCTTACAATTGGTAGTAATGTATGCATAATAAATTCTAGGGCCATTTGTTCTGAACTTGAATTATTTACATTCTCTAATACTCCAACCATGTGTGGTGGCATATTAAATACAGCGGCAATACGATTACGTGTGATTTTTTCTACTTCAAATACTTTTGGATCAATAAAATCACGGTTTTTCACTTCTCTTATCTTCATACTTTGATCTTCTATTAAAACACCAGTATTCTTTTTATAAAAATCACGGAACAAATTAAATGCAACTTCTTTTTTCTTTTCATCTAAAATTGATGCAACCTCTAAAATAAAATTAGCCTTTACACCATTCTCCAATTGTTCCAAACTAAATTCTTTTATTTTGTCATCGTAATCAATACTATTCCTTAATACATCAATTGGACTAATGCCCTTCCAACCAAAACCATGAATATGCTTCACATGAATAATGTCCATATTATGTACGTAATATTGTCCATTCTCCGTATCAATACGATAATATAGAGCCATCGTATCTTTCTCAATCACGGGTTCCACCCTTGATGAATCTAAAATATCTAAAGCTTCTACTTGGTATAAAGAATTATATCTTTTTAATGCATAAGCATTTCCCGTTGAGTTCCGCAAAACTTCCATTGTTCTTATAAAATCTAAGCTTGTAGAATTTCCATTGGGAGTATTAGAAATCATGTCTCCTAGTTCGCTGTCAACAGGAACATAGTTATGATAGAGCTTTAAAGGCATACTTGCTATAGAATTAGAAAGACGCGTAATAGCTGAAAAGATAGTTTCATTATTTGCTAAAGTAATATCTGTTCTTTTCCGAAAAATATTAAAAGGTTCAAACCACTTTACAAAATTACTAAATTGCTCTTTTGCTCGTTCCTCCGTCGGCTGTTTCCTTCTTCTCATCCTTGCAAAAAATTCATTGTCTCACCTCCTCTAATCATCAAAAGTCCATAATTCGAGGTTCGATTCTTGAGGCATGTTTTGTAAATAAATCATGGCTCTAAAATGTGCCGTTAATGCCGCTGCAACACCATCAATCCTTGAATATTTATTTGCTTTTACAGGCTTTATGTTACCAGTACTATCCTTTTGTGTTTTAACGTTACTCATGTACCATCTAAACATCAAATCACCGTTAAAGTTAACTTTCCCTTGCAATAATAACCGTTCAAAATCCTTCATCGACAAGTTCATTGACTTAAACCCTTGTTGGACCTTAACCATCTCAAACCCTAAATTTTGCATCTGGGTAAACCACTGCGCTGCATTAAATGGATCATAGCAAACTTCTTGAATATGGTACTTTTCAGACATTCTAACAAACCAATTTGTAACGAAATCGTAGTCAATTACTTCTCCTGGAATAACTGTTAGATACCCTTTTTCGACCCAAATTTCATAATTTGCTCTATCCTCACTATTTAGCAATTTAGCCTCTGGGATAAAACTATGATGAATACACTTCACTGAACCATCCTCTTGTGGAAATTCTAAAAAGGAGCTTGTTAAATCTGTCGTTTCAGATAAATCCGCACCACCAATACACATACAACCTTCAAGAACGTCAAGATCATATTCTTTTTCATAATTTTTCTTAATTACATCCCATTCAAGCCATTTCTCAGCTGCATTTACAAATAAATTAAGACGCTTCGTCTTGAACTCATTAACTTCATTATTTAAAACATATGTTTTATAGGCTTCCCTTAATTTTTCGAGAGTGATTGTAACATCTAAGTTTGGATTCGCTTTAACCCAGCAATCCTCATCTTTCCAATCATCTTCTGGGTCAATCTCTGCAATAAAAGCAAAAAAACGATCATGTTCGACCGTTTCGTTTAACATTTTATCTGCAACTTCATAAAACTTCATCAAGGGACCATCAAGAACAAAACCAGCTGTCGTAATATGCAAAATAAGTGGTTGTGCACGGGCATCATAAGATGATTGAATAACATTTATTAACTTACGATCTTTATACTCATGAATTTCATCAAAGATTGCTCCATGTGTATTTAAACCATCTTGTTTCTTAGAATCACTAGCAAGTGGCTCTAGTTCTGAATTCATTGCATTGTAATACAATTTGTCACGTATGATTCGTACCCTTCGCCGTAAGGCTGGTGATTGCTTAACCATTCGCTTAGCTTCTTCAAATACCAATTTAGCTTGATCGCGCTTATTTGCTAGCGTATATACACGTGCTCCATACTCGTTATCTTTCATAAATAAGTATAAAGCTATTGCTGATGCTAGAGTACTTTTACCATTTTTACGAGCAATCATAATGAGAGCTTCTAAAAACCGTCTATAACCCGTTTCTTTTTCCACCCAACCAAAAAGACTACCGACATTAAACTTCTGCCATAACTCAAGTAAAAGCGGCTTTCCTGCCATCTTACCGATACTATGTTTACAAAAACGCTCAATAAATATAATCGCCCTATTAGCCTCTTTTACACTATACTCATATGGAAATGTCTCATCATCTTGGCGTTGTAAATCTCGAATATGCCTCTGACAAGCCTTACGTACTTTTTTACTAGTAACTATCTTCCCACTGATAACTTTTTTCGCATATTCAGTTACATAGTCATGCGTATCAACTTGTTTAGTAGTCATCGAAACCATCTTCCACTTCTTTAACTAATTCTTCTTGAAGTTTCTTACGGCTTGCACCAGTTAGCCCAAGCTCACCTAAATACTGTCGTGTTTGTTGCATATATTTTGGAAGCTCCGGAATAAGGGTATGCTTTGTTCGATTGGTAGCACCTGCTTTATTAGTATAGTCCATAGTTAGACCATCTTTTTTTATTTGTGCTGCCATCTCCTTATACATTTGATAACTATAAGCAATCATCTCTATTGCTATTGGATCGTTAATATCAGCCTTACCTTCAGCTTCTAAAATTCTCCAAATACGAAACCAAGTATCTTTTCCAATCTTTTTGAGATGTGTCGGTGGCTTGTACTTTATTCTTAAGTCTTCATCCATGCTCTCACCACACTTACATTTTATGGATAAAAAATAACCACCTTTTTAAAAAAGTGGTCGATTTTCAGATGGTTCCCCCCTTTAAGAGACCTTCCGCGCGAAACACGAAACGGGGCACCGGTCCCCAGAAGAACCTCTTCAGAAATAAAAAGGTGGGGGGATATTTATTTTTTTGTATTAAATCTTTTTAGTAATGGTTACTTCAAGATTATTCGCTAGTTTCAATGCATCAATTGCTACCGCTTTAGCACTTGACCCTGATACTTTAATTGCACGGCTCTTGATCTCTTCAATCAATTCATCTGTTGAGTAGTTTGCTAGTGTCGCACGTTCCTCTTCCTTATCTATCCTTTGAAGTTCATCAGCCAATTCATGCGCATGATTACCGATAGCACGTAACTTCTTTTGAAACACTTTCGTTCCCATCTGAATACCGACTACCATATCTCCAATATGAGTTGCTGATTTATAATTCTCTTTCATTTGTTTTATCCTCGCTTTCCATGTACTTTGTTATGACAACTGTTGCATAGGCTTTCAAGGTTGTTAATATCTAAACGCTTTGACCAATCCTCTTTCACTTCAACAATGTGATGAACCATATCAGCTGGTGTTAACTTCTTATCTTTCAAACATCGTTGACATAAATAACAATCACGTGATAAAGCTTTCGTTCTCGTTATCTTCCACCCAACACTTTTATAGAACGCTGTAGTTTGATTATCTCGCTGATACTTATCATATGACTTTGTTGCTTCTTGCTTATGCTTTTCACAATACTGTTCTGTAGTTAAGTTAATACACATTGGATATGCGCAAGACTTCTTTGCTCTACTCGCCATGTTCCATGCGTTCCTTCAACATATCCATTTGTTTCCCAACATCTTTGGAAAGCTGATTGATCTGTTCAACATATCCTTTGATTTCTTCTTCATCCTCAGCAATCATCATTTGGTCTCTTAATTCTTTACGCTTCACTTCATTATCTTGAATTTGCTGGCGAATCTTTTCATCGGTGTAATAAGAAACTGTTTCTTTACTACAATGCCTACACTTGATGTAATGCATTTCAATCCCGTTAGGTAACTTTCTTTTTAAAGGTTTGAATCTAAAGCTACCCGAACACTTATCACATGTAACAATTGTTCTTTGTTTCATCTCTCACCCTCCAATACTAAAAAGTTTCTTATAATTAAAATGCGGTACGTGAAGTTTTACATCTAACAAATACAAAAAGAGCTACCATATTAGATAGCTCTTTTACTAAATAGACAAGTCATGTTGTGTACTACATATTTACTTCAATTTGGTTAAGAGGTTCTACACCTCTTTCAATCGCCGACTGTACGTCACTCTCCCGTAGTTACTAATGTGTCTTGTAGTCAGCGATTGAAAGAAGAGCAAAAGCCCTTCCTCGTATAAACAACAGATTCTGATTTTGAAATTGAATTCAAGAAACAACGTGTCATTCAATCCTCAACCATCACCCATGGTCCTAACGATCCATTTGAATTATAAAGGAATGTGATAAAATGTTTTCCGCCATTTCTCACAATACAAATATAACACGTCTAAAAACTAATTTCGTCCGCAAATCGTTCGCAAATCCTCCGCGAAAAGTTCGTAAATCGTTCACGAATCGTTCGCATTTTACAAATAAAAAGCTACTCTTTAATACAAGTAGCTTTTCTAAAACAGTATTTATCTTAGTTCTCTAACCTTATAGTGTGTCACATTTACTAGGTTAACCCTTACATCTTCATCCCCATACCATTTACTAGATTCAATACCCTGAATTACTTCATTACGATTAGCAGCCTCAACTACTAAACTTCTTGTATTCTCGTTATCAAAATAAAAAATAATCTTAAAATTTTTCTTTACTTCTTTCATATATATTTCTCCTTCCAATATTAGTCTCTTTAATTATCTGTATAAACAACTTTTATGTCAAACGAGGACTTCTATGCTTTATAATCTCAAATACTATATAAAACAGATTAATAACGAATACATTTTCAAGCTTTATATACATTTTTTTGGTTGAATTTTAACTGTTATCTTTAAAAACGAATTCGCTACAAGTCATATTGTGTTGAATTAACCCATCGCAATTCAGCTTAGAAACATCAAGCTTTTCAGCACATCAGCAAAACCAATTCGACACTTTTCTTTTGTAGCAAATTCAAAAATTGCATAAAAAAATAAAATCCTTAGATTCTGAATTTCTTTTGATAATCATTTAATGTATCTTGTTCTATTCCAATGTATCTCAATGTTTCTTTTTGGTCCGTATGATTTAACATTCTCTGCAAAACGACTACATCTTTAAATTGCTTATAATGATGATATCCGTATGTTTTTCTAAGTGAGTGAGTACCGATTCGTTCCAAACCAAACTCCCTTGCTGCCTGATTCAATATTACATAAGCCATTGATCTAGTAAGTGGTTTGTTCTTACCGTTTCTACTCTTAATAAGGAATTCATTCTTTGGCCTCCCCTTTGCATATTCTCTTATTGCCTTCTTTAATTCAGATGGCATTTTCACCTCTTTAACTTTCTTTGTCTTCTTTTCACGAATAAAAATACTCCATCCTTCTACATCTCGAATTCGAAGCCGTAATATATCAGAAATCCGTAAACCTGTATTAATACCAAGAAGGAACAAAATATAATTACGTTCATTCTGTTCCTTGAAGAATTCTTTAATTTCTTGTATTGCTTCTTTATCACGAATTGGTTGAACAAGGTTCATACACTTTTCACCTCTGCCTGTCTATGATTATTTTTATACACCTCTACTTTTAAAATGAACGCCAATCGCAATAAAGCTTGTCCTTTTAATTTATAATACTTTGTTTTCCCTACCCCTAAATCTAGCCAAATGTCTGGATCATAGCCTGGTAAGTCCCCCATAAATCTTTCTAATATTATTCGGCGTTCATCATCCTTTAGACGATTGACACCGTCATAGATCCAACTCATGAATTCATTTCGTTCCTGCTCGTATTCTATTCTTTCAATAGCAATCTCTTCCGTAGAACTGTGAAATGCATTTGTAAATGATGGAGGAATAATAGAATATGCGGGTGTAACTTTAGGTAAGATATCACTTGGCATTGTTGCTAAATACTGGCGATACACTTCAAATACTTGTTCAACCGCTTGCTTTGTTCTCTTTCCATCTACAACTGGCATTTTGAATGATAATTGTTTCTTCATATTAATTCCTCCAAGTTTTTTATTTTTGTCTGAGGGCACCACCATGGCCACGCTCATATCGCGTTCTACGGACACCCATTAATTCCTCTATATCTCGAATACTTAACTTTTCTTTCTTCTGGTGCCTATTCTGTTTCTTTTGCTGCTGATTACGAATCTTTTTCATTCCCATCACCTCAAAGCAAAATAAAAAAGCGGACACCAAACTACAGAGCAATCTCGCTTATGCTCTTTGTAGTTCAGTGTCCGCTGGTTCTTCCAGTAGGACAAAATGTTTAATTGCTATTATTATATCATTTTCTTGCATTTTTTTAACTTTTTAAAGGATTTTATTTAATAATTTCTAAATCTTCTTTTTCTCCACTTGTGGCGAAAAGCTATCATTTCATCGCCAAAGGATTATTTTATTAAGTTTTGATTTTCGTAGATATTACCCATTACTTCACCAACACTTATATCAATCATTCTTAAATGATCATCTTCATGGTTGTTTTTATCATGCATATAAAATCCCGTTTCTTCCTTGTCCCATTTAATGATGTAGAACCAACCGTCATACTCTACGATATCGCCTTCATAAATTTCTTTACCGTTTTTATCTTTAAAACCTGTGTATTGCATCCAGCTACTAAAAATTGCATCTTCTTTGTTATCATCTAACACATCTAATTTGTATAATCTCTTCGCTTGTTCCCAAGTCATCATTTTCTTGGCTTTCTTTTGATATAGCCTAAACTTAATTTCTCTCATTTACTTTTCCTCCCCTGAATAAAACTCGATATTCCGTCAATACTATAGATGACATGGTAATCTTTCTCCATTACCTGAGCAGTTAGCTTTTGCTAGCTGCTCTTTTATATTCCTGTAATTCCTTCTCGAGTCTTTCAATATGTTCATCCCTTATTTGAACATCATCTTTTAAAAACTCAATTTCCTCTTTAAGTTTCATCCGTTCGTTAAACAATTGGCGATATTCGTGTATAGATGAATCACGACTTGCTCTAAGAAGCTCAATTTCTTTATTCCTCTGTTTAAGCTGCTTTACAGCATGATCGAAATCAGCTTTTAATAATTGATACTTTGTAGAGCCTTTCATCCTAGCACCTCATTTCTCTACAAAATGAAATTTTTATACTAATTACTTTCTTCCCTCATGATCCAATTCAATCTCATTAATACCTGATCCAAAATTCCTAATTGTTTATTAACGCCATCGCGATATTCTTCACTATGAATTTTTGAAAATCCATTTCGGACCCGTTTTAAATTGGATGCTCTTCTTTCTAAATCAGTGATAAGCTGTTTAACTTCTTCAGATTTCAATCCGCTCATCCTTTTCTAATATAATAGCGTTTTTGTTCAAAATAATACTCCTATCCATTTGGACACATTTACCAGTATCTTTACCAAAAAATTCATGATATGGTTATTTAGTCGAGTACGTCATTACTTGACAATTACCCTTAGGAACTCCGCAGACAAACGGGGTTTCTTTTATTTAAATAACGATTTTGTTTAATTTACAGAATATACTTCTGCACAATATACTGTAATCTCTTCCCCTTCGAAATCAGGATCATCAGCAGGTTTCCATTCTTCTTCTCCAACAAGTATTTCTGTTACATGCGCTTTAACAACAATTTTTTCGCCCCATTGATTTTCCAAGAGATACTTTTCAGCCTGTTCAACAAATTCTTTTTTGCTTTTAAAATTTCTAACATCACTCAAAATGGTTTGTCCGTCATAATCCTCGAAAAAACCTTTAACTGGATTTCTTTTAGCTATTAAATTTCTCTGCACTTCAATGACCTTGTCCCTTAAATGTTCTGGAATGTCTTCAACTAAAATATTCACATAGCATCGTTCTTGAAGTTTCTTCAAGAACTTATAGGCTTTTTCTTTATTCTTCTTCAATAAGTATTTCGCTTTAAGTAGTGCGCCATATGCACTTAATGGAGAATGAGCGATAATTCCTCCTGTAGTCATTTCACTTACTATAAACATTCTTTTTTTATCACAATACCTAGAAAAAATATGGAGTCCTTCAATCTCACCGCAATACTCATGTTCCGTTACAAATACCCCATCCAATATTCCGAACACAGAGTATTTCAAAAATATTCCCAAGTCATATTTCTCTCCAACAATTAATGGACCATTGACTACATTAAAGTAGCGATCTTCCTCATTAAACATATTTGCTACCATTCCTGCGAATCTCATTCTCCCCATCTTCCTTTCTATTCAAATAAGAATTTTATTAAAATAGCGTCATCTGCCCGCTCTTATTTTGCTCTTCCAATTCTTTTATTCTTTTCTCAAGCCTTTGTATTTCTTGGTGTAAGAGATGGATCGTCTTGCTATTGTTATTTCGTAAATTAAGGCACCTTCTATGAACCATGTTGTTGTACTGGTCAAAATCAATCTCATCTTCAAAAATTAATTCTTCGCATATCGGACATTCACCTAAAATGCAACCGGATGCCATATTCATTCTTCCTTTCTATTTTTTAAATGAGTCTATAAATCCGTACACCGTATCAAATATTGTTAAAACTACCCATGCTACTGCAAGTCCTATGGCGATAAGTGGCATCGCCCAAAAGTAGTGATACCACTTTGTATAACTTTTCATCTTCCACCATTCATGAAGAGGATTAAATCCACCGATCATTCTTCATCCCTCTTTTCTGCAAAATAACTATTTTGTTATAAAACTAAATTATCGTTTTAATAGTGATAGATCATAATTCGATTCAATGAATTCAATG